>JBKJKH010000338.1:0-7208 GCA_046597595.1 Gemmatimonadaceae bacterium | reverse complement strand
CGACGTCTCGAGCGCGCGCGCATCAAAGGCCCGCATGCGCGAGTCGGCATCCCTGGCCTTTTCGGATATCGCGCGCGAGCGCAGGAGCGGACCGAAGAAACGATCATGCTCCACCGCCGGCCCGCCGTGACGCGAGCCGAGTGAGCGCATGGCAAGCGTGAGTTCCGGAAGGACGCACGCGCGCTCGGCCAGGGCACCGGCAATCGCATGCGCCGTCGGCGATGTCAGTTCGATGCTTCCCCGGGCACCGGCGAGGATCAGCAGGCTGCTCTCATTCCGCCGGCAGCTCGTGATTGCGTCCACGGGAAGCTGCACCGCAGCGTGACGCGTCTTGATGATGAGCGCGTCGTCAATTGAGAGACGAGCCGGCCCGGCACTGGTGCCGACGAACGACGACGCAACGAGGATGACGTCGAAGGCCTGAGGCTCGCGACTCATGCGTCTTCCGTGAGGTACTCGTATTCGCCACGAAGCTCGGCGTCCGACACCGCGGCGCGCTCACCAGTGCGCTCCTGGAAGCGCGCAGCGAAGTGCAGCAGCCTGTCGGTGGAGAATGCGGAGCGGTCCATGCCGAGCGCCGTGATCGCGCGCTCGATGGCTGCCGGTGGACCCTCGACCTCAACCAGGACATCCATGCGCGGGTAGCGCTCGAAGCGCACGATTGCGCCATCGATCTCGAATTGCGCGATGTCGCGATCAATCTCGCGCGTCAGGACGTACCCAAGGCGCTCGAGCATCGTGGCGAGCATGACGGGATCGCTCGTCCCGGCGGAAAGCTCCTCGCGCACCTTGTAGCCGTCCTCGTAGCGCGTCGGGCCCTTCCAGTCGAGCGATCCACGCGCTCCGGTCGTGTCGCGATACACGCGAAGACGGAGCACATGGTCCATCGTCGCCAGCGCGCGGGCCCGTGAGTCGTAGCGGCGATCTTCGAGCCGGCCCTCGAAGGCAAGCCGCCCCCCTGCCGCTTCAATCGCCGCGCGTGCGCGATCAGGCTCGGGCACCACTGCCTTGAGCTCGACTTCATCGCTCTCGCGATTCCCGGTGGTCATTCGCCGAAGATTACGCGCATGACCGCGCCGGTATCGGCGAGATTCTCGAAAGCGGCGACGGGGCTGTGTGCTTCAAGCTCCGCAACCGTGTAGTGGCCCGTTGCGACGCCGATGGCCCGCGCGCCGATGCCCCGCCCGCACTGGATGTCCGCCGGCGTGTCCCCGATAACAACGAACCTCGACCCGGCCAACTCGGCGCCGAGCACTTCCTCGGCACGCGCACGGGCAATCGCGGGCAACTCGGGGCGGTGCTCATGATCGGACCCGAACGCATTGGCGCGAAACCGTTGCATGTCGATGCCCACAGCGGCCAGCTTCGCGGCGGCGCCCGTCATGACATTCCCGGTGAGGAGCCCGAGTACCGCATCGTCACGCGCCTCAACTGCATCGATCAGCTCGAGCACGCCTGGGAAAATGCCCATCCGACTGCCGGTGCCAAGCCCGCTCTGGAGTCCCTCCAGGTACCGATGCAGGAGTCCGTCCATACGCTCGTCGATGACCTCGTCCTCATGACCCTCGAGACGCATCAGCTCCCGCGCGATCTGCTTGTCGGTCTTTCCGTCGTACCGGTACTCCGGGGATCCTGCGGAGCCGAAGGTCTGCGTCAGTGCCGCCTCCATCGCGCGGCGCCCGACGCCATCGCTCCAGAGAATGGTGCCATCGATGTCGAACAGGACGACGTGCATCAGCGGCGAGTGAGAAGGAGTCCAGTCATGATCGCCGTGGCGCCGGCAAGCTGCCAGTAGGTCGGCGTTTCGCCAAGCGCCATCGCGGCGACGGTCAGGGCAATGACCGGTTGCAGGTTGGCGTACATCGCGGTCTTTGTCGGGCCAATCACGCGCACGCCGTGGTACCACATGAGGTACGCGGCGACCAGCGCGAGCAGGCTGCCATACAGGAGCGCAGCCCATCCTTCAAAACCCGCTGCGCCAAAATTGGTCCGGATGAGTTGGGGACTCGCAATGATCGAAAGCGGAATGGCCCCCCCGATCATCGTGAGGCCGGCGAGCTGAAGCGGCTCGGTCCGGTGTGTCAGCGGGTTGAGGAGAATGGTGTATGTCGCCCACGTGATGGTACCGATGAGCGCCAGTGCGTTCCCGAGCATCGGCGCCGGTGAAACGGCATCCGCGACGCCCGCGCCGCTGAGCACGACCACGGCGACGCCTGCAATGGAGGCAATGATCCCTGCGATCGTTCTCCGCGACACATGCTCGACGCCGCGCATGCGGCCTGCCAGCGCCAACCAGGCCGGGCTCGATGCGAGCACAATGGCGACACTCCCGGCTCGCGTTCTCGTGATGGCCTCGATGAACAGGATCTGGTACACGCAGTTGCCGATGACGCCAAGCGCCATGAGCCGCACGAGGTCATGCCGTGAAGGCCATGGCTTGCCGCGCATCGCCGCGAGGGAGAGCAGCACGATGGCCGCGAGGGACACGCGGAGGGCGTTGAAGGCCAGGGGCGGAAACAGCTGCGCGCCGCGCTTTACGACCGAATAGTTGACGCCCCAGATGAGCGCCATCGTGAAGAGCAGCACATCGGTGCGGGTGACGGATCTTGTCATTTCGTGAAAGATAGTCGTCTACGACAGCGAGTGACTGGCACGAGTGAGCACGAGTCACGCATGATCACTCGTGTCAGTCACTCGTCGTATTGCTCCCGAACCTTGAGCGCCGAGTTTAGATTCCGGCATGCACCTTTCCTTCGCAGTCTTCGCCGACGCCGCCAACCTCTCCCAGGAGGGAAAACTCAACGTCCTCGGCGTGTTCGACGCGCTGCAGGTTGGAGGCTTCCCGGCGGTCCACCCCCGTGCAACGCTGGTCGTGCGGCTCAAGGGCGGCCGCGAAGACGCGGGAAGCCACAGCGTCCGGATGCAGTGGATCAATCCACGCGGGCGGGAGCTCTGGCAGTCGACCGGCGAGATCGACATCGGCGTGCCGCCTAACGACGTCACGGAGCTCGATCTCCCGCTGATTGCGCAGATCGACCTCCCGCTCGACGGGCCGGGCCGGTACGAGATGACGGTGTCGGTGGACGATAAGGTGACCACCCAACTCGCCCTGCATGTCCGGATGGCCGCGACCGCAGCGACTATGCCGCCCGCCCGTGGAGGGCTGGTCAGCTAGCGCTTAGAGGACTGTGCGCGCGTGCAGGAATCGCTCGCGGAGCCGCGCGACATAGCCATCTGACGTGTCGTCGAGCTGCTCGTGGCCCCAGCCCCCGCGGCCGAGCGCGAGATGGACCATGCGCCGTGAACCACACGAGATGCCCACGTGGGTGATGCGGTGGTCGGTCCGATCCGAAAAGAAAAGCAGCGCGCCCGGAGCGAGCGCGAGGATATCCGTGCCGGCGTCTGTCCCCTCGAGCGCCTGCTGCCAGGCGTCACGCGGGAGTTCCACGCCATGCAACCCGTACACGGCCTGGACGAGCCCCGAGCAATCGGCGCCCCACGGAGTTACGCCTCCCCATTGATAGCTCGTCCCCTCGAAGAATGTCTTCGCGGTCGTGCAGAGTGCGGAGGCGTCGCGCGGAAAACGCTTCTCGCGCTCGCGAAAGCGCAGCGCTTCGCCCTCCAGGAGCGGTTCGCCTTCGTCCAGCCACGCGCCTAACGGCAGCCGGCGTGGTGCGCCGCTCTCGGTCCGCGTGACGCAGCCGAGGGAAAGCCTCGGCTCGCGCTCGACGTCAGGCGAGAGGCGGCTCGTCCAACCCGCGTCCCGTTCGACCACGGCGAGATACCCGCGATGCATCCATCCCGCATATCCATCCTCACCGCAGACGAGCAACCATTCGTCGCGCGCTTCGAGGATATCCACCGGATGGCCAGCAAGCAGTTGTGACGATTGCCCGCTCGAGATCAGCGGCTCCTGGAGGAGCGGAGCAATTGGCGAACGGACGAGGCCGAGGGCGACGGGAGCGACCGACAGGGTCATGTCTGTGCTACCGCGCGGCTGCGAAAAACGTTCAATCCTCCAGCCAGCTCGGCGGCGGCGCGTCGGGCTTGGCCGTCGGCGCACCGGGCGGCAGGGGATGCCCGAGGCCGGCTGCATCGCCTGCGCATTTCGCACAGAGCGTGATGCCGCGCATCGTGCACAGCTGGCAGACAAAGGTCCCGCAGTTATCGCAGGGGTATCCCTCCGACGCCCGCTCCTCGTTACCGCAGGAGCGACAGATCATCGCATCACGCTCTTGGGACATGACGCGAAGTTACCGAATTGCCTCGCGCGCGGCCAGCACCTCTCGCCCCGGCCGTACGTGGAGTCCGTATTCCTTGATCTTCTTGATCAGGGTCGCGCGGGAGATACCGAGCTCCTTCGCTGCATGCGTGCGATTGGCATTGTGCGCCCGGAGCGTGCGTTCGATATGGGCGCGCTCCACTTCCTCCAGCGTGCGGGCGACGTGTGCCTCGACGTTCGCGCCCGACGCATCGCGCACCTCCACCGGCAGGTGTTCCACCGCGACCTTGTCGACTCCGCGACCCACGATCATCGCGCGCTCCAGCACATTGCGCAGCTCCCTTATATTGCCGGGCCAGCCGTATTTGAGGAGGCGGTCCAGCGCCGCGTCCGACAGCAGTTTGGGTGATTCGGGAAGTGCACACTGGAGCTCGCCGAAGACATGCCCGATGAGATCGACGAGGTCCTCGCGCGACCGCGCACGCAGCGGCGGGAGGTTGACCGGCATGACACTCAGCCGGTAATACAAATCCTCTCGAAACTCACCGGCGGTAACTTCGTTGACGAGGTCCTTCGAGGTTGCTGCAATCAATCGCACGTCACTCGTGACTTCGCGCGTGCCCCCCAGTCGCCGGAAACTCTTGCCCTCCAGGACGCGGAGCAGCTTGGGCTGGAGTGCGGAATGGAGATCGCCGATTTCATCGAGGAAGAGCGTGCCCCCATCGGCCACTTCGAACAAGCCTGCCTTCGCGTCGGATGTCGTACCTCCCTCGCTCCCGAACAATTCCATGTCGAGCGACGAGGCCGTGAGCGCCGCGCAGTTTACCTCGACATACGGCCCAGCCTTCCGTGAGCTCTGTCGATGGATCAACTCGGCAACCCGGCCTTTCCCCGATCCGCCCTCACCAAGAATCAACGCCGTCGTCTTGTCGGCCGACGCGAGCAGGTCGATCTGGTCCGCCAACTCGCGCATCGCCGCCGAACCGCCAAGCAGGGTGCGCGCGCTGGTGCACGTGCGTTCCGAGAGATACTGATTCAGGCGCCGGACGCGCACGACATCGAAGGCCTTCTCGGCCACGATGGCGAGATGCGTGAGGTCGACCGGTTTCGTCAGGAAGTTTTCGGCACCCTTCTGCATGGCGTCCACCGCCATCGCGACGTCCCCGTGACCGGTAATCATGATCACGACGCCGCCATCGTCCCGGATCTTTTCCAGGACATCGAAACCGGTCATGTCCGGAAGTCTCACGTCCAGCAACACCAGATCCGGGCGATAACGACGTGAGGCCTCAATGCCCTCCGCGCCGGTGTGTGTCCGGTGGACCGTGTGCCCGCCGGCGCGCCCGAAGAAAGTCGAGAACGCCTGGGTGATGCTCGTCTCATCGTCGATCAGCAGTATCGTTGCCATCAGGCAGTCGCCTCCGCGAGCAAAGTCGCGGACAGGGTTGAGGTATCGAGCGGCTTCTGCAGGCACGAGCGTCCAGTGGCGCGCGTGACGGCGTCGATACTTTGCAGATTCGCACGGTCTGTCGCGAACGTGATGCGCGCGGCTTGTCGCGGATCGCGTCCGTGCAGCTGCGTGTAGAGCTCCTCTCCGGAAAAGTCGGAGAGGCGCAGATCGACCAGTACCGCATCGTACCAGTGAGCACGCAGTGCGGCGAGCGCCTCCGCTCCGGTCGACGCGGTATCCACGCGATGGCCGGCCGCGCCCAGTGTCGCCACCACCGTCCCACGCACCTCGGCGTCCGCATCAACGACCAGCACGAATTTCCCTTGATCCGACTCGCCGTACTTCCGCTGTGGGGGAAGTGTCAACGGAAGTTCCACGCGCAACGTGGCGCCGGCACCGGGCGTCGATACGACACGGATGTGGCCTCCATGCTCGCGCACGATGCCGTCCGAGATGGAAAGACCCAGTCCTGTCCCCTGGCCCACGGCCTTCGTCGTGAAGAACGGATTGAAGATGCGGTCAACATCTGCGGCAGCAATGCCTGGCCCGCTGTCCTCGACACTGACAACGAGCAGTCCGCCCTCGGTGCGAGTCTTCAGCACAATGCGCCGCTTCGCCGTGCCCAGAACAGCCTGTTCGGCGTTCGTGATGAGGTTGAGAAAAACCTGCTGCAGCTGGAAAGGATCGGCCCACGTCAGTGGAAGATGCGCATCCAGATCCTCCACCAGCTCTACATTGTCCCGTTCGAGCGCATAGCGTCGCAACTCGGCCGTATCGTGAACGATCTGATTGAGGTCGGCAGCGGACCGCGTCGGAGGATGCTGGCGCGCGAAGGTCAGCAGGTTGGTCACGATGCGCGCCGCGCGCTTCGCTTCCGTGTTGATCGTCTCAGCGGCCATACGATTGTCGTCGACAATTGTCGGAGACGCCATGAGGAGCTGCGCAAACGCCATGACTCCGGCGAGCGGATTGTTCAGCTCGTGTGCAACACCGCTGACGAGCTGGCCAATGGCGGCAAGCTTTTCCTGCTGGAGCAGTTGCTCGACGAGCATTTTTTCGTCCGTCACGTCACGCACGACGCCCAGCGCGCCGGAGACCCGACCTCCTTCGATCATCGGCGCAGTGATGATGCTGCCAAACCGGTGCACGCCGTCGCGGCCCATGTAGCGAAACTCGCCGCGCTGCCGCTCGCCACGCAGCGTGCGGGCGAAGATCGGCCAGGTGGCGTCACGATCCTGCTCCGCGACGACCGATGCGAACGGCTTGCCGATCAATTCCCCGCGCGCATGGCCCGTGCTGTTCTCCAGGGCGCGATTGACCGAGGTGAATCGCCCCTCCTCGTCGACAGTGAAAATTGCGTCCGCCGCGGACTCGACGAGGTTCGCGTACCTGGCCTCTGAGAGCGCGAGCGCGCGCGCCTGGGCGCGCTCCTCAGTCACGTCGCGTGCGACGCCGAGGACGCCGACCACGTTGCCGCCGTGACGGATCGGCGTATTCGTGACCGAGACGAGCTTCCGGCGCCCTGCACTGTCGATA
>JBKJKH010000254.1:0-7991 GCA_046597595.1 Gemmatimonadaceae bacterium | reverse complement strand
GTTGGTCATAGCGCACCCGCGTCTCCCCTGAGCGCACGATCTGTTCGATGATGCGCCCTCCCGAGATGCGCTCCACGCGCGCCAGCACGCCCTTCACGACGTGGATGCGCCAGATCTCGTTGCGCGACACGTTGATATCGGCTCGCAGCGTATCGCCCTCGACGCGCACGACCGTATCCTTCCCCGCAGGCACCGCGAGCCGGCCGAGTGTCGCCCAGAGAAGCGGTGCTGGGGGAAAGAACTTGCGCGCAAACTCTGCCGCCGGAGGAATCCGCAGGTCATCTCCGATCAGCACCGCGCGGCCTGCGCCCATGCCGCCGTCGAGAAAGAAGTCCACGCGCCCCGTGTCGGGCGCGGCGATCCGGCCCACACCCTCACCGCGGGCGACGATATCCTGCTCGTGGAATTCCCAGCGAAACACCGTGTGCCGGTATTCACGCGGAAGCTGGAGCGCCGGCAGTCGCGCCGCCTCGGTGGTAAGGCCTGCGAGCGGGCGGGCGCGCGGCGCGCACGCCGTTGCCATCGTCACCAGCGCGATGCACAGTGCCGAGCGATACACGTGCCTAACGAATCCGAATGGCGAGGATGCGGTCACCCTGCACCACGCGATCCAGCGTGAGCGCGCCGGCACGGAGTTGTCCGAAGATTGTGTAGTGGCCATCGAGGTGCGGCTGCGCTGAGTGGCAGATGAAGTACTGGCTTCCGCCGGTGTCCGGTCCGCTGAGCGCCATGCCCAGCGTGCCGCGCTGATACCGGCGGCGATTCAGTTCGTCGCGAATGGCGTACCCTGGCCCACCCGATCCCGTTCCCGTTGGATCTCCGTCCTGGATCACGAAATTCGGCACGACACGGTGAAACCGTGTTCCGGAATAGTAACCCGAGCGAGCGAGGCGCACGAAGTTTTCCACCGTGATTGGCGCGTCCGCACCGAGTAGCTCCAGCGTTATCGCTCCTCGAGAAGTACGTATCTCCGCCACACTGGGACGTCCGGCCATCGCGGGGCGCACGATCGCCCGGACCACGGAGTCATACCACGCCAACCTGCGGCTCTCTCCAGTGGCTGGTCCCCACCCCGCGAGGGGTGTCGTGCCGATTGCCGCCGCACGCTCCAGCGGGTCCACAGGCCGTGGCAGGGTGCGCAGCGCGCTGAGCAGGGGCGCGTCAAACGAGGCGCTGTCCGCGCGCCACGCCCCGCGGATGAGGGCTATCGCCTGAACGCGCACATCATTTTCCCGGTCATCGCGCGCGCGCTGATACGCGCTCAGCGCCGCTCCTGGTACGGACGCGGGCGCACGGCCAACGCGCATCGCGCCGAGTCCTGCCAGGCGCACCTCCATGGCACGGTCAGCGAGCGCGACCGTGATCAACGAATCGCGCGTTGGATACGTCGGTCCCGCCAGCACGATGCCATAGGCTGCTGCCCGCACGACGTCGTTCGTGTCTTCCAGTAACCGACCGGCCAGCAGGCGTTTTCGATCGGGGGACGGGAGTGGCTGCACGGCACCCAGCGCAGCGGCACGTGTTTGCCATTCCCGGCGAGCAAGCCATTCCGCGAGGGCCGGAAGCTCCAGCCCGCGCCGTGCCGCGGATTCCAAAATACTGCGCCGGAAGGCCATCGACGTGTCGACATTCCAACGCTGCGCCCACCATGCCAGGCCGGTGTCTGCGGCGGTGGAGAGACTTTGCGCGGTGGCGATGCGCACATTGGCATCTGCATCACGCAGGAGTGCGAGCACTGCGTCACGCTGCGCTGTGCCGTGCGATGCCAACGATCGAGACGCATTGATGCGGACCCGTGAATCCCGATCCCTCGCCAGTGTCCGGAGCGCGGGAGTGACGATGTCGGCGAGCGAGTCACCCGCCGCCCGCTGCCCAAGCGCGCTGGCAACGAGCATGCGCGTCTCAGCGTCGAGGCTTGAGGCCAGCGGGATCAGCGCCCGCACGCCGCCGGCGACGCCAGGACGCGCGATAGCATACGCGGCTGCACGCTGTGCAATGACGCTCCGGCCCTGGAGGTGCGGCAAGACGGCCGTCAGCGGGATGGGACGCAGCTTCGACGCGGCGAGGAGAAGTGCTTCTGTCACGCGCGGAGCCAGTCCCGCGGTTCCCAGTCCGCGCGTGATCTGCTCGCGTGCCGGCCCACCGATCTCGCCTAACGCCCACGCCGCCTCAATTCCTGCGGGTACACGGCGGAGGGCGGCAGCCAGCACGTCCCTCGACGCGCTGTCGCGCAGCATGCCGAGCGCGAACGCCGCCTCCGCGGCTACGGCGGTGTCGGAGTCGCTCACGAGTTCGCGGAGCCGCGGCGCCCGGGTTAGCCCACCGACCTGGCCGATGGCGCGTGCAGTCGATGCGCGCAGGTGGGATCGCCCGGAGCGCAGCGTGGAGTCCACGAGCGCGGTGTCGAGCGTACGTGCATCGCTCATGGCGAGGATGCGCGCGAGCGGGGCCTCATCGGCACGCGGCAAACGGCTGGCCCGCGACTCCTGCGCGTGCACGATCGCCGGCAGCACGACAAGGAGGATCGCAGCGGGCGTGAGGCTAGGCATGCGTGCCTGCGAGGCGGAGGCGCACAGCGGAAGGCAGCGCAATCGGTTTTCCATGCGCATCGAGGGAAATGAGCGTGGTGCGGGCAGTGACCAGACGCGCGCCGGATGCCGCATGACTGATGAGGTATGCAAAGGTGACAGTTCGGGAGCGCACGCTCTCCAGCCGCGTCTCGACGACCAGGAGGTCATCATAACGCGCGGGGGCGTGGTACCGGATTTCGGCGTCCGCTACGGCGAGGCGCACGCCCTGCGTCTCGAGTTCACTGTAGCGCACGCCCAGCGTGGCGATGTGTTCGGTGCGGCCAATTTCGCACCACACCAGGTAGTTGGTGTGGTAGACCACGCCCATTTGATCCGTCTCGGCGTAGCGGACCCGAACCTGGAGTGTGGACGAAGATCCGCTCATGCCTGGAGGGGTGAGTACGTGAACGCATTCCGCTTTGTAATGGCGATGCGCGCCACTAGACTGGACGCGTGCCTGCAAGCCCGTGCTGGATCTTTTCCGACGCGCATCTCGGCGCGGCGCCAGATGGCGTCGAGGCGAATGTTGTCGAGTTCCTGCGTGCTGCCGCCACGTCGGCGCGGTCTGTCATCGTCAATGGCGACCTGTTCGACTTCTGGTTCGAGTGGAAAACCGTCATCCCGCGCTCGAGCTTCCGCGTGCTTACGGCGCTCTCCGACGCGTGCGCCGCAGGCGTCGAGGTGATCTGGATCGCCGGCAACCATGATTGCTGGGGTGGTGATATCCTGCGCCAGGATGTTGGCGTGACCTATCACGTCGGTCCCTGGCGCGGCGACATTGCAGGCTGGAACACGCTCATCGAGCACGGCGACGGACTGCGCGGTGCCGAAGATCGCCGTTACCGCGCCCTGCGCGCCGTGCTCCGGAACAGGCTGGCGATTCGCGCCTTCCGGTGGATACATCCTGACTTGGGCACTCGCCTGGCACTCGGGAGCTCGCACGCGAGTCGAGTGCATCGCGCACGGGATGGTGGTGCCGGCCTGCGGAGTGTGGCGATGGACCGTCTCCAACAGGATTCGTCGCTTGATCTCGTAATTTTTGGTCATTCGCACGTCGCCACGCTGGAGCGTGGACCGCGTGGTGGCGCATACGCCAACCCCGGTTCGTGGCTGGATGGTTCGGCGTTTCTCGAGGTCACCGACACTCGTGTCGCGTTGCGCAGCTGGGGATCATCCGAGCGTGACAGTCTCCACCTCATCCACCGCCGAGCCGAGAAAGCGCTGCCCGAGCTTTAGGAACTGCTCCGGCGCATCGGACGCGATGAAGCGGTGGCGGGGATGCGCGTCGGAGGGGGCGCGAAGTCCCCGCTCGTCGAGCACACGACGCGTTTCCATTGCGGTCTGCTCCGCGCTGTCGATGAGGCGCACGTCGCGGCCGAGGACATCTCCGATCAATCGCTTGAGCAACGGGTAGTGGGTGCAGCCCAGCACGAGCGTATCGATGCGTGCTTCGCGCATCGGTCCGAGGTATTCCTCGGCCACGAGCCGCGTCGCCGGCTTGTCGATCCAGCCTTCTTCCACGAGCGGCACGAAGAGCGGGCACGCCTGGACGACAATACGGGCATCGGGCACCCGTTGCCTGATTGCGCGCTCATACGCCCTGGACGCGATGGTGCCGCTGGTGCCGATCACGCCGATGCCGCCGCCGCGCGTGGCCTCCACGGCCGCGGTGGAACCGGGATCCACAACGCCAATGACCGGGATCGTGAGTTCGCCGCGCAGCATCTCGAGCGCATGCGCCGTTGCAGTGTTGCAGGCGATGACGATCATCTTGACGCCCTGCGCCTGGAGAAAGTCGGCGATCTCCCGACTGTAGCGGCGCACGGTGTCGGGGCTTTTCGGGCCATACGGCACCCGCGCCGTATCGCCGAAATACACGACGCGCTCGTTCGGCAGCTGGCGCATGATCTCGCGCGCCACGGTCAGGCCCCCGATGCCCGAGTCGAAGACGCCGATCGCGGCCGTGTCCGTCAACGGGTGAGCCGGTATCCGAGCATTCCGCCGCCAGGCAGGATCGTCAACTGCACTTCACCGGGAAGGTCCCACAGATTTGCGGCGACGAATGCGTCCGCGCCCGAGATGAGGTGATTAAAGAGGACCACAGCGGCCCAATCTTCCACATGTGTGCGGCGTGAGGAGACCAGGCTTGGCGATCCGCGGTATCGGTTGGACGCCGAGTCGGACAGCACCTTTCCTGTGCGCGCATCGCGGGCGACACGTCCAGTCGTGTCGGGGCGGAAGCGCAGGATTGGCGGCACAGAATCACCGGCGAATCGTTTTGCTTCGCGAAGATCCTGGAGCGACTTCCCGACCATGCCGAGGGCCGTGGCCTCGATGATGAAAAAGAACGCGCCCGCGGTGGGGCGGTCGAGCGCAGTCTGGCCAAGCCCCGGCAGCATCAGGGAATAGAGGAATGCGCGGCGCGCGCTCACCGGCGGCCGGGGCGCAACCGGCGGCGGCGGGACGGTGCGGGCCACGCCCGCGCGCGCACTGTCGCGCTGCTGCGCGCGGGCGCGTGACGGTGTGCTGCCTAACGACACCAGCAGCGCCAGCACCAGCGTTCCCACCGCATGGCGGGAACGTGTGGGAATCGAACCCACCAAACCTAGCGCAGCTAGGTCACAGCAGTTTTGAAGACTGCGGAAGCCACCAGGCCCCATCCGCCCCCTCGAGACGCTACACGAGCCGGATCGCCGCCTCGGAGCGAGGGACGACCTCGCCGACTTCCACTGCAGTCGGCACGCGCGAAAGATACTCGCGCGCCACGGCGGCTGGCATGGCGAGGAGCAGTCCGCCAGACGTCTGCGGATCCACGAGCAGTGCACGGTCCAGATCGCTCACACGTCCCCAATCGACCAACGGCTCGACGAACTCCCGATTGCGGGACGCGCCTCCTGTCTGTTCGTCGAGGGCGTGATCCTGTGCGCCTGCCATCACGGGCACTGCGGCTACACCGATCACGAGGGTGACGTTGCTGGCCCGCGCGATGTGACTCGCATGGCCCAGGAAGCCGAAGCCGGTCACGTCGGTGGCGCACGTTACGCCCAGCGCCAGTGCGGCCCGCGACGCTTCCGCGTTCAGCGTCGCCATCTGTTCCACCAGGGCGCGCTCCGCACCCGCGTTGAGCTTCCCGTGCTTGAGGGCGGTCGCGAGGATGCCCGTTCCCAGCGGCTTGGTGAGCACGAGGACATCACCCGCGACGGCGCCAGCGTTGGTGAGCAAGCGGGCGGGATGCGCGCGCCCCGTCACGGCGAGCCCGTATTTGAGCTCATCGTCGAGGATCGTGTGACCTCCGACGATGACGGCGCCCGCCTCGTGCACTTTGGCCTGCCCGCCGCGCAGAATCTCACTGAGCACGCTCAGGGGAAGCGATTTTTCAGGAAAGGCGACGATGTTCATTGCCGTGAGTGGTTCTCCCCCCATGGCGAAGACATCAGAGAGCGCGTTGGCCGCCGCGACCTGGCCGAATGAGAAGGGATCGTCGACGACGGGCGCGAAGAAATCCACCGTCTGCACGAGCGCGAAATCCTCGCTCAGGCGGTAGACCCCCGCATCATCGAATGTCTCGCGGCCGACGAGCAGGCTCGGGTGAGCCTGCAGCGGGAGCGGCGCGAGGGCCTTAGCCAGGTCCCCCGGACCCATTTTCGCCGCTCAACCAGCGCAGCGTGCGAATTGGGTCAGGCGGAAGAGCTGCTCACGGGTGTTTGTCATTGCTGTTCTCAGCGAGGAAGTACCACCACCGCATCAATCTCAACCAGTACGCCGCGCGGCAGCCCCGCGACCTGCACGGTCGACCGTGCTGGCCGCGCTTCGCCAAGGACGCGCGCGTAGACCTCATTCATCTTCGGAAAATCGGCCATGTCCTGGAGGAACACGGTCGTCTTGGCAACGTTCGCCCAGGTGACGCCATTGTGCTTGAAAATGGCATTCAGGTTCTCCATCACCCGTTCAGTCTGTGCGATAACGTCGCCCGGCACGATCTGTCCCGTCGCGGGGTCGAGCGCAATCTGGCCCGCGGTGAAGAGAAATCCGCCGGCGATTGTTGCTTGCGAGTAGGGACCGATCGCGGCGGGCGCCGTGTCGGTGTGCGTGCTGCGTACGGTCACGAATGTCTCCTTGTGAGCTCGCGCGGAGTTTACGCAGTGCGCGAGGTGAGTTCCAGACCGAAGAAGCGGAGCGCGTTCGCAACCGTCACTTCGCCGAGGGTGGCGGCAGCGACCCCACGCGCGGCAGCGAGGCGCGCGAGCGTGAGGGACACGAACGCAGGCTCGTTTCTTTTTCCGCGGTGTGGGACGGGTGCGAGGTATGGCGCGTCGGACTCCACGAGCAGCCTGTCATCGGGCGCCAGGCGGAGGAGCTCGTCGTCCGCCCACTTCTTGAACGTGATGATGCCGCTGAAGGAAAGATACCACCCGGCCTCCAGGGCAGCCGCCGCGAGCGACCGCGGGCCGGTGAAGCAATGCATGACTCCACTAATCCCTTCGCGTCCCGCTTCTGCGACCATGGCCTCGGTGTCGTCGTCGGCGGCCCGGCTATGCACGATCGCGGGGCGTCCCGTCTCGCTCGCGAGGGCAAGCTGCGCGCTGAAGGCACGGCGCTGCGCCAAGCGAGGCGAGTGGTCATAGTGATAGTCCAGCCCACACTCCCCGATGGCGGGCGCACCAGCCGTCACGTGCGCGCGAATGCGGGGGATGTCACGGGCTTCGTCGAAGTCGGCCGCGTCGTGCGGATGGACGCCAGCGGTATGGAAGACGAAGCCGGGATGAGCCCGAGCGATGCCCGCTGCCCGGTCGGCGGCGGCGAGCGATTCGCCGATGCAGATCACTGCGGCCGCGCCCGACTGCCGGGCGCGGAGGATTACCTCCTCGCGATCGGCGTCGAATGCCGGATCGGCGAGGTGCGCATGGCTATCGACGAACGTCGCCAGGGCGTCAGGGCGCTCCGACCGGTTCGTGGCGCTCTGACGGACGCCGCGCGCCCTGGCTGCCTGCCACGGTCCCGTGGCGGGCCTCGTTCTGCCGCGGGAATTTCTTCTCGATCCACAGGAGCACCGGGGCCGCGACATAGATCGAGCTGAACGTTGCCACGACGACACCGAACGCCATGACCCACGCAAACGGACGCAGGACTTCGCCCGCGAAGAGCAGCAATGCCATCGAGGCGGCAAAGGTGGTCGTATGCGTCAGGACTGAGCGCGGGAGCGTCGCGTTGATCGACCGGTTGAAGAGATCGTAGTACGACTCCTTCTTCGTCTTCCGCAGATTCTCGCGTGCGCGATCGAAGATGATGATGGTGTCGTTCATGGAGTAGCCGAGCAGCGTCAGGATACCGGCGACGACCAGCAGCGAAACCTCGAGGTGCATCAACTTGATGAACGCGAGCGTCACGAGCACGTCATGGAGCGACGAGACCATCGCCGCG
>JBKJKH010000120.1:0-3633 GCA_046597595.1 Gemmatimonadaceae bacterium | reverse complement strand
CAAACCGAAGTCGATTGCCCTGAATTATCACGTCGCTATTCAGGGCCGAAACAGCCACCTTCACCGTCGGGCTTGAGCCGTGCGAAAATACGACGATGTAGAACGGGCCGTACGCCTTTCGAACGTAGACCGGAAAGCTGACGTCCAGCGGTTCATACGGACTTTCAGCCAACTCAACTGTTGTGGCGCGAAGCTCGGACAGCACAATCTTCCGTCGCGCGTTCGTCTCCCAGGCCGAGACCATCTGAGGCCCCAGTTGTTTCACGAAAATCTCGGCGAGCTCCCTTGCCCGGGTCGAAGAGATCGGTTGCAATGGCGCCGCCAATGCCTGCGCGAGTGCGACTTCGCGAGCCTCCATTGACTGCGGCCGACGAACGATGGCGGTTGGCGACGTGCCTTTTTCTCCACATGCAACGGCAAGAGCAAGAAGACCGAAAGGGGCAACACGTTGTATGGTCCGTCCCAATTCTGACGCGGGCGAAGTCCAGATTGACATCGATTCCTCCAATCTCAATAATGCGCAAAACCCCACGCCACTTGACAAGATGGGAATATTTCGCGCGCGCAAGCAGTTGCCCCAGTCCGCTCCACCGTTAGGATACTGGCGCACTCCCACCCACCGCTTCGCCCCCGCCTTGTGCGCATAGCCGTGCTGAAGGAAACGCGCCCGCGAGAGCGACGCGTCGCCCTCAATCCTGATAGTGTCTCAGCGCTGGTGAAGCTCGGCGCGACCGTCGCCGTGCAGGCCGGTGCCGGCGACAGCGCCTTCCTCACCGACGAGGCCTACACCGCTGCGGGAGCCACCCTTGTCGCAGGCGCCGCAGCGGCGGTCCAGGCAGCCGATGTCGTGGCGAAGGTGGCGCCGCCCACGCCAGAAGAAGTGGCACTTCTCCCTCAGGGGTGCACCCTGATCTGCATGGTGCAGCAGGATGGCAGCACCGTGCTCACGGCGCTTGCAGAGCGGCAGATCACGACGCTCGCGCTGGAGCGCGTGCCGAGAATTACCCGCGCACAATCCATGGACGTGCTGTCCTCACAGGCAACGGTGGCTGGGTACAAGGCGGTGCTGCTCGGCGCATCACAACTCGGGCGGCTGCTGCCCATGCTGACGACGGCGGCGGGCAGCCTCGCGCCGGCGCGCGTGTTCGTGCTTGGCGCGGGGGTCGCCGGATTGCAGGCCATCGCGACAGCGCGCCGGCTTGGCGGTGTCGTGTCAGCCTTCGACGTGCGGCCTGCCGTGAAAGAGCAGGTACAGAGCCTCGGTGCATCGTTCGTCGCGGCGGCGGTGACGGCCGAGGGCACCGGAGGCTACGCGCGCGAACAGACAGACGCAGAGCGGGATGCCACCCTCACCGCCATCGGCGGGCACATCGTGGGAATCGATCTCGTGATATCGACGGCGGCGATCCCGGGACGAAAAGCACCCGTGCTGATCACCGAGGCGATGGTCCGTGGCATGCGGCGGGGCGCCGTCATCGTCGATCTTGCGGCGGAAACAGGTGGCAACTGTGAGTTGACCAAGGCGGGTGAATCAATCGAAGCGCACGGTGTCACCATCATGGGGCCCATCAATCTTCCGGGCACCGTTCCCCAGCACGCCAGCCAGATGTTCGCTCGCAACGTTCTGACACTGCTCAAGCACGTGATCGCCGATGGCGCACTGAAGGTCGACATCGCCGATGAAATTGTGGGCGCCATGGCAGTCACGCATGCCGGCCAGGTGCGCCATGTCTAGCGCGTATCTCACGATCATCGAGATCTACGTGTTCGTGCTCGCAGGGTTCGTGGGCTTCCAGATCATTACCCGCGTCCCGCCGCTGCTTCACACACCGTTGATGTCGGCAACGAATGCGATCTCCGGCATTTCGCTCGTCGGATCGCTCGTCGCCGCCGGAAGCGCGCATACGCGGATTGGCACGATCCTCGGCACCATCGCCGTTGTGTGTGCGACCATCAACATTGTCGGCGGATTTCTCATCACCGACCGGATGCTGAAGTCGATGAAGCGGCAGGACAAGCCCGCGCCGGTTCCCGTTGACCGGACGGACGCGTGAAGCGCGAGCTCCTGATCCAGGCCGCGTACCTCACGGCATGCGTGCTGTTCATCTTCGGGCTCCGCAGCCTCACGCGCCCCGAGACCGCGCGCCGCGGCATGCGGTTCGCCGCACTCGGCATGCTGCTGGCGCTGTGTGGCACGCTCGTGCATCACGACATTGTCGAGTACCAGTGGATCGCCGGCGGGCTCGTGCTGGGCGCGCTGATCGGGTACCCGCTCGGCATGTGGGTGCCGATGACGGCAATGCCGCAGCGAATCGCGATGTCATTGAGCTTTGGCGCCCTCGCGGCGACGCTGGTCGGCATCGCCGAGTACTACACGGCGCTCCACGGCAGTGCGCCGCTGGGGCTCGACCAGGTTGCGACAGGCGCACGCAGTGGCGCCCTGAACGGACTGCCCGCGTGGAAGATGGCGGCGATCGGGTTCGAGGTGATGCTCGGTGCGATCGCGGTGACCGGCAGCTTCATGGCCTTCGGCAAGCTGCAGGGGTTCGTCTCGGAAAAGCCGATCACGTACACCGGGCAGAATGCGGTGAACGCGCTGCTCGCGGCGTCGGTGCTGTCGATGCTCGTGCTCATCACCGCGAACCCGCAGTGGCAGACGCTGTTCTATGTGATGATCGCCGGTGCGGCGCTGCTTGGCATCCTGTTCGTCCTGCCGATTGGCGGTGCGGACATGCCGGTCGTGATCACCCTGCTCAACTCGTACTCCGGACTCGCGGCCTCGGCGACGGGTTTCGCGATCGGGAACAACGTGCTCATCGTGGCGGGCGCGCTCGACGGGGCATCGGGGTTCATTCTCTCGATGCTCATGAGCAAGGCGATGAACCGCTCGTTCAGGAATGTGCTGTTCGGCGCATTTGGCGGGACTACGGCTACCGCGGCGACACGCACCGCCGAGGGACTGACCGTTCGGGCAATCTCGCCGGAGGATGCGGCCGTGCAGCTGGCCTATGCGCGGAAGGTGATCGTGATTCCGGGCTATGGCATGGCGGTAGCGCAGAGCCAGCACCAGGTACGCGAGCTCGCGGAGCTGATCGAGAAGAAAGGCGGCGAGGTGAAGTACGCCATTCATCCCGTCGCCGGGCGCATGCCGGGGCACATGAACGTACTCCTCGCCGAAGCGAATATTCCGTACGACCGGCTGTATGACATGGACGAGATCAACGAGGATTTCCGCGAGGCCGACGTCGCGCT
Source organism: Gemmatimonadaceae bacterium (assembly GCA_046597595.1). Classification (GTDB taxonomy): domain Bacteria; phylum Gemmatimonadota; class Gemmatimonadetes; order Gemmatimonadales; family Gemmatimonadaceae; genus JBKJKH01. The sequence goes on along the minus strand of JBKJKH010000120.1, from coordinate 381 downwards.
CGTCATTGGTGCGAACGACGTGGTGAATCCAGCGGCGCGTACGGATCCAGCATCCCCGATTTATGGCATGCCGATCCTGAACGCCGATCAGGCGCGCAGCGTGATCGTGATGAAACGCAGCATGAATGCGGGATTCGCGGGCATCGAGAACGACCTCTTTTACGACCAGCGCACGAGCATGCTCTTTGGCGATGCCAAGAGCTCGCTCACCAAGCTCATCGCTGAGGTGAAAACGCTCTAATGGCCAAAGTCACCTTTCACCGATGGGCCGATGTCGAGCTCGAACAGGTGAACCCGGAGCTTTCCCGGAAGCTCGTCACGGGCGACCGCCTGCAGATTGCGCAGGTGTTCCTGAAGAAGGGCTGCATCGTGCCGAAGCAC
>JBKJKH010000251.1:0-8113 GCA_046597595.1 Gemmatimonadaceae bacterium | reverse complement strand
CTGGGCCGTGCTCACGCGCGGCCACCTCGAGGGTCGTGTCTACAACGTAGGCGGCGACAGCGAGCGAACAAATCTCGACGTCGTGCACGGGATTCTCGCACAGCTTGGCGCTCCACGGACGCTCGTGCAGTTCGTGCCGGACCGACTGGGCCACGACCGCCGGTATGCGATGAATCACGAGCGCCTCAGCGCGCGCACAGGGTGGCAACCGGCACACACGTTTCACGATGGCCTGCGGGACACCGTCGAATGGTACCGTGACAACGAGGCCTGGTGGTCGCGCGTGCGCAGCGAAGCGTACCGCACCGCGCGCGAATTGTATCTCACTCCACCACAGGCGTGACGGCGCCGCCGTTCCTGCTCGTTGGCGGTGGGATGCTCGCGGTCGATCTCGTAGCCGCGACTCCGGACGGTGTCCGCCTGGTTGCGCTGGATCACGCAGCTCTCGATGTCACTGACGCCAAGGCGTTAGGCGACGTGCTCGATCGCGTGCGCCCGTCGGCGGTAATCAACACGGCGGCGTTCACGCGGGTAGACGATGCGGAACGCGAGCGCGAGGCGGCATGGCGCGTGAATGCAGACGGACCTGGAATCATCGGGGCCGCGTGCGTGGCCCGCGGGCTCGGCGTCGTCCACTTTTCCACCGACTACGTGTTCGACGGCGCGTCCGGCCGGGCATATGCCGAGGATGCGACGCCGGCGCCCGTCAATTTCTACGGCGAAAGCAAGCTCGCGGGCGAACGCGCGCTCGAGGCGACCGGGGCCCGTGCGCTCATTGTTCGCACCCAGTGGCTCTATGGGACTGCAGGCCGTTCTTTCTGCTCGACGATGTGGGAGCGTGCGCACGCTGGGCTCGAAACCCGGGTCGTGAACGACCAGACGGGCCGTCCGACATCAGCCGCGAGCCTGGCGCGCAAAGTGTGGCGGCTCCTGCAGGCAGACGCGAGCGGTACGCTGCACCTGGCGAACCGCGGGGTGGCTACGTGGCATGACGTGGCGGAACGCATCTTCGCTGCCGCTGGCGCATCACATCTGCTCAGCGCGTGTACAACAGCGGACTACCCGACAGCCGCGAGGCGACCTTCGTATTCGGTGCTGGATACCAGCAGGGTCGAGAGTCAGGCGGGGATATGGATGGTACACTGGACCGAGGCACTCGATCAATGGATCGCCGAACGACGAGTGACAGACACGAGTGACGATGAGTGACTCGTCGTCACTCGTGTCAGTCACTCGTCGTGTACTCTTATCTTATGCACTAAATGAAGCTTACTGCCGTCGTTGCGTTCGCAGCCATCAGCATCGCCTCGGAGGCTGGGGCCCAGCGCATCGAGCGCCGAATTGGTGTCGCTGACTCCACGGTGCGGAGGACGCGCGCAGGTGTTGTTGAAGGCGTCGTCACCGACACGAACCTCGTTCCCATCCCGATGGCGGATGTGCGCGTGCTTGGCACGGATAGCCGCCTCTACACGGGGCAGAACGGTCGTTTCCGTTTTATCGGCATTCCGCCGCGACACGAGATCATTGTCATCGCGCGCCGTATCGGCTTCGCGCCGACCTATGCGGTTCTCGGAGTGGACGGGGGCGATACCACGCGCATCAACCTCGCGCTGGAGCATCTGCCGAACCTGCTCGACACGGTGCGCATCCAGGCATCGCTGTCACGTACCGTCGCCGGGTTCGAAACGCGCAAGCAACGCGCGTTCGGCGATTTCTTCACGCAGGATCAGTTTTCCGCCGCTGCGAATGTTTCGAACGTCCTGCGACGGGCACGAGGCGTCCAGCTCAGGCACAGTGACGATGCCGGCGGGTTTATCGCCGTCAATCCGCGCACCGAGGGAATGTCCATCGTCAACGAGACGAGTGCCTGCACGATGCAGATCGTCCTCGATGGCATGATGATGCCGAAGACGTTTCCGCTCGATCACCTTCCGTCCCCCTCCGAGGTCTTCGGGATGGAAGTGTACCTGACCCAGAGTGGCGTGCCAGCCGAGTATCAGTACTTCGCGAAGTGCGGGATTGTGTTTGTGTGGACGAAGTTCGCGACGTAAAGCGTCGATACAGGATGGTTGCCCTGAACATGGTGCACTGCACACGGTGCACTGAACTGGCCCTCGTCACCGAGAAACTGAAAAACCCCTCGTCACCAAGTCATGGCGTCCCTTTGGCGCGCGCGACCGGTGTCTCGCCGAGGTAGCAGGGATCTCAACGGCGGCGCGACAGAGTCAGGATGTACAAACGGGACGCCATGACTTAGTGACGAGGGTCAGTTTCGTCTGCTTCACTGAGCAGCGAGCCTCGTCCCTTCCGCAACGAGCGCATCGACGGTAAGCCCCAGTTCCGTGTAGATCCGCTGGAACGGCGCGGACGCACCAAAGCGGCTGATGCCCAGAATGGTGCCCTTGTCCCCGACCAAATGCCGCCAGCTCATCGGATGCGCCGCCTCGATAGCAATGCGCGGAACGCCCGCGGGTAAAACTTCGGCGCGGTACGCGTCGGATTGGGAGGCAAACAGCTCGTGGCTCGGAACGCTGACGATGCGCGCCCGGACGCCTTCGGATGCGAGCTTCTCGCCAGCCTCGACGATCAGGCCCACCTCCGAACCGCTGGACATCAACACGACCTGCGGTGCACCGCCCACCGCATCGAGCAGCACATACGCGCCGCGCGAAACCCCCTTGGCGCTTCCGTACTTCGCGCGGTCGATCAAGGCGAGCTTCTGGCGTGTGAGGACCAGCGCAACCGGCCCGGTCGTATGCAACATCGCCGTGCGCCATGCTTCCAGCGTCTCGCTGGCATCGGCGGGTCGAATCACCGTGCAGTTCGGAATGCAGCGCAGCGCAGTGAGGTGTTCAACAGGCTGATGCGTTGGTCCGTCCTCGCCCAGCCCGATCGAGTCGTGCGTGTAAACGTAAATGACCTGGCGCTGCATCAACGCCGCCAGCCGCACGGCGGGCCGCATGTAATCCGAAAAGACGAGGAACGTCGCGCCATACGGAATTACGCCACCATGCAGTGACATCCCGTTCATGATGCTCCCCATGCCGTGCTCGCGCACGCCCCAATGAAAATTGCGGCCACCCATCGACTCGGCGAGCACGCTGGCCGCTCCCTTGATCAGCGTGTTCGTGGATCCCGCGAGGTCTGCTGAACCGCCGATCAGTTCGGGCACGCGCTTGGCAATGGCGTTGAGGACCATGCCCGACGCCTGCCTGCTCGCGACGTTCCCGTTCTCTTTCGTGAAGGTGGGCAGCTCCGAGTCCCAGCCCTCGGGCAACGTCCCGGCGAGACGGCGCTCGAGCTCCCTGGCCGAGTCCGCGTGCGCCGTCCGGTACGCATCGAGCTTCGCTTGCCACTCGCGCTGCGCACCGGCGCCGCGCGCTCCACTTTTCCGCCACTCGGTGAGCGCTTCCGGCGCGACCCAGAACGGCTCGAGGGAGGGTACGCCGAGGGCCTGCTTGGTGAGCACGATCTCGTCCGCGCCTAACGGTGCGCCATGCGCCTCGGCGGTGTCCTGCTTGTGCGGGCTGCCCCACCCGATATGCGTGCGGACGACAACCATTGAAGGGCGTGCGGTCTCTGCCTTCGCGGCGACGATTGCCTGCTCGAGTGCGGCGAGATCGTTGCCGTCCTCGACACGTTGCACGTGCCAGCCATACGCCTCGAAGCGGCGCGCGGTGTCATCGCTGAAGCTGAGCTTCGTGTCGCCCTCGATCGTGATGTGGTTGTCATCGTAGAAGCCGATCAGGTTCCCTAGCTCGAGATGTCCCGCGTATGACGCGACTTCATGCGAAATGCCTTCCATGAGGTCGCCGTCGCTGCAGATGAACCACGTATGATGGTCAACGATCGCGTGACCCTCGCGGTTGAACGTTGCCGCGAGGTGACGCTCGGCGATCGCCATTCCCACGGCGTTGCCGAAACCCTGGCCGAGCGGGCCCGTAGTAGTCTCCACGCCCGGCGTGTGGCCGTATTCGGGGTGTCCCGGGGTGCGGCTCCCCCATTGGCGGAACTCCTTGAGATCCTCGAGCGCGAGATCGTAGCCGCTGAGGTAGAGCAACGAATACAGCAACATCGACGCGTGACCGCACGAAAGGACGAAGCGGTCACGATCAGCCCAGTGCGGATCGGCGGGATTGTGCTTGAGGTGGCGCGTCCACAGCAGGTACGCGAGCGGCGCAAGCGCCATTGGTGTGCCCGGGTGGCCGGAATCCGCTTTCTGGACGGCGTCCATTGAAAGCACGCGGATGGCATTGATGCACTGCTGCTCGAGCGACTGGGCGGAAGACGGCGATGCGGCAGTGACCACGAAGGGCTCCAGAAGGGGAATAAGGGGTGGGGAAAGGTAGTTTTGAAAGTAGGGAACAGGGAACAGGGAACAGAGGCTCCGGCGCCAACCAAATGGAAAATCAGAAGGTCTAACGCTTCATGCTCATCCGTCGCCTCTCTGGAGCGCTCATCGCGCTCGCCCTGCCGGTATCCCTCAAGTCCCAGATTTCCGCCAGCGCTCCAGTCCACGAACAGGCCGCGACATTGCGGGCGGCGCGGCGAGCGGGGGCCATTCGCATTGATGGCAAGCTCGACGACGCCGCGTGGCAGGCCGCGCCTGCCTTCCTGGATTTCAGGCAGATCGATCCTGCGGAGGGCCAGCCAGCGTCGGAGCGTACCGAGGCGCGCATCCTCATCGATGACGATGCGGTATACGTGGGGATTTGGAGCTTTGACAGCGAGCCGGGCAAGATCCAGAAGCAGCTCACGCGGCGTGACGAGCCGATCGAAGCCGATATCGTCGAGGTGACTCTCGACAGCTATCACGATCACCTCAGCGCGTTCCATTTCCGGCTCAGTCCCCTGGGCGCACGCCGTGATGCGACCATCACGGCGAATGGGCAGGACGGATCCTGGGACTCCGTATGGGAGGGCAACGCGTCGGTTGACGCCAAGGGATGGTATGCCGAATTCCGCATTCCGCTCTCGCAGTTGCGCTACGACCCGGGCAACCCCGACCACGTCTGGGGACTGCAGATTGGCCGGAGGATCGCGCGGAAGGGAGAGTATGTCGTGTTTTCGCACACGCCAAAGAGCGTGCAGCAGGGCGTCAACCGGTATGGCCACCTGACGGGCCTGGGGAAGCTTGCTGCTCCTCGACGCATCGAGCTCGTGCCGTATGTGTCGGCGCGGAATACGAACCCGAGCGTGGCGACGAACGATCCGTTCCGCAAGAAAAACGAGATCGCGCCCGGGGCAGGCCTCGACCTGAAATACGGCATTACCAGCAACTTCACGATCGACGCGACGTTGAACCCGGATTTCGGCCAGGTGGAAGTCGATCCCGCCGTCGTGAATCTCTCTGCGTTCGAGACATTCTTTCCCGAACGCCGTCCGTTCTTCATCGAAGGTGCCAGCATCTTCCGCTTCGGCGCCATGCGGTCACAGAACCAGTCGAACGGGTACACGTTTCTTCACACCCGTCGCATCGGACGCTCGCCGCAGCGGTTCCTTGGAGGCAACGGCATCAGCTTCGTGGATGCACCGCTCGAAACGACCATTGCCGGCGCGACGAAGCTCACCGGGCGCACGAAGAATGGTTGGTCGGTCGGGCTACTCGATGCAGTCACGCTGAAGGAAACAGCGCGCTTTCGCGTTGCTGCAGTTCGCGACTCGGCCGCGCCGGTGGAGCCGCTCGCCAACTACGCAGTGGGCCGCATCAAGCGGGACCTCCGCGGCGGCAACACCACCATCGGCATTGGCGCGACTGCGGTAAACCGACACCTCGACGATCCGTCGCTCGTGCCGATCTTTCGCAGTGCAGCGTACATCGGCGGCATCGACTGGAATCACGCCTGGGGCAACCGGCGCTGGGCGTTTGACGGCAACGTGGTGCTCAGCCACAATCGTGGCAGCGCGGCGTCCATCGATGCGCTGCAGACCTCGTCGGTGCATTACTTCCAGCGCCCTGACAGGACGAGTTACCGACGTGATCCGTCGAAGACTTCGCTCACGGGGCATCTCGCCGAGCTGACGCTGGCAAAACTCTCTGGCAGGCACTGGAAGGGTTCAGTCACCTATCAGGACTACAACCCCGGCTTCGAGATCAATGAGGCGGGATTTCAGGGATCGACGGATACACGCGCCATTGCACCACTCATCTCATATTCCGAGAACACGCCGAACAAGGTGTTCCGCACGCGGGAGCACTACCTGTTCTGGAACCCGACGTGGAACTACGACGGCGACATGACCTACAACGGCGTCGGCGCTGTCACCTTCATCCTGGCGCCGAATTACTGGTCGTACTTGCTGCGCCTCGACTATCGTCCCGCGGTGTACGACGATCGGTTGACGCGTGGTGGCCCCGTCGCGGCGGCCCCGTCAGGTGGGCAGGTGAATCTCGAGATCAACTCCGACCGCAGGAAGATGTACACGGGCGGTCTCGTCTCGTCCTATGGGAGGAATGCGGCAGGCGGCTGGGCCAGCTCCGTCAGTCCGCGCACGACGCTTCGCCCGAATGCCGCGCTGCGGATAACCCTCCAACCGAATTTCTCTCGTACCCATGCGCTCGCGCAGTTCGTGACGCGCTCGGTCGACGCGCTGGCGTCGGATACGTACGGCACGCGCTACGTGTTCGCGACACTGGACCAGAACCAGCTGTCGCTGACCACGCGCGTGGACTGGACATTTACGCCGAGCCTTTCACTCCAGGTCTTTGCGCAGCCGCTGCTCGTGGCGGGCGATTTCCAGGACTTCAAGGAGTTGAGCGAACCGCGTGTCTTCGCGTTCGACGTGTATGGACGCGACGCAGGCACGATCACGCGAGGCGCTACGGGACTCTACACCGTTGATCCTGATGCAGGCGGCGCTGCGGCGCCGTTCAGCTTCCAGGATCGGGACTTCAATTCCCGTTTCCTTCGCGGGAACGCGGTGCTGCGTTGGGAATACCGTCCGGGATCGGCGCTATTCCTGGTGTGGCAGCAGAGCCGGCAGGGTTCGATTCCGTCGGGCGAGTTCGACTTCAGGCGCGACTTCGACGCGCTCTACAACACGCGCCCCGAGAATGTGTTCGTCGTGAAGGGGACGTGGTGGGTGGGGCGGTAACTGGTTCAGGGAACAGGGAACAGGGAACAGGGAACAGGGAACAGGGAACAGGGAACAGGGAACGAGGAATTCTGATTGTGTGGCTGGCCACGGTTCGTATTCAGCTCAGGCGAACAACCGCAATGCCTCCACCCCTGTTCCCTGTTCCCCGTTCCCTGTTCGGTTACCGCCTATCGAACGAGCGCTTCGACCTCGGCGGCCTTGCACTTGTTGTCGTGGCTGGGATAGGCATGGCTACAGTGGATACAGTGCTCCCCGAAGCCGCTGCGCTTCCAGATCAGGTAGTACACCGCGCGCTGCAAAGCCGCGATCCGCGCCTCGAGCTGCTTGAAATCCCCTGCGCTCCCCTCTGCCATCCTCTCCCCCTCTCGCGCCGGCGCGTGTCCGGCAGCAATGTGGAACGATGAAGTCTCGGCCAATGGCGCGACGGTCGCGCGCTTTGGGTCAATGATACGAATGCTCAAGCGGGAGGGAAGGGGGTTTGGACTCGAATTCCTTTGACGTGATCATCGTCGGGGCCGGGACGGCAGGATGCGTCCTCGCCCGGCGGTTGAGCGAGCACCCGAATCGACGTGTCCTCCTCCTCGAGGCGGGCCCGCCGGACCGCCGCCCCGAAATCCGAATTCCTGCCGCCTTCAGCAAGCTGTTCAAGACCGACTACGATTGGGACTTCTCGACGGTGCCCCAACCTGCGCTCGCGGGGCGGGCGCTGTATTGGCCACGCGGCCGCACGCTCGGCGGATCGTCGTCGATCAATGCCCAGATGCATGTACGCGGCAACCGCCAGGATTTCGCCGACTGGGTGGAGGCCGGCAACACGCATTGGGATTGGGAGAGTGTTTTTCCCTATTTCCGGCGCGCGGAGCATTCGTCGCGCGGCGCGGCGCCGTGGCGAGGGACCGACGGACCGATGGAGATCGAGGATCTTCGCTCGCCGAATCCTGCCACGCACGCATTCATTCGCGCCGCCGTGGAGAGTGGCATTGAGCGCAGCGCGGACGTGAACGCCGAACGTCAG
>JBKJKH010000220.1:0-3090 GCA_046597595.1 Gemmatimonadaceae bacterium | reverse complement strand
GCTCACCGCCGTCAGCCGCTGGAGAAACGCCACGCCGCAGTACCGCCTCGGGCATGCTGCGCGTATTGCGCGCATCGACCAGCGCGTGGCGGCGATGCCCGGCATCACGCTCGCCGGTAACGCCTACGGTGGCGTGGGAATCTCCGATTGCGTGCGTTCCGGCGAGCGTGCGGCGGAGCAGGTGATCGAGCAGCTTACAGACCTGCGCTCACGCCGATGCGAAGGAGTCGTGGTAATCCGGCCTTGATGCCCTCAGGGCGGCGGGACACGATGTACGACGCATCGCTCACGTTCTTCACGCTTGCAACCAGCGTGACGTCATGGCGGGCGCTGATTCGGTACCGGCCCGCGAGATCGAGCATCCGGTACGCGGGGATGCGGCCAGTCCGTCCATTCCGCGAGCCCGCGACGGTCTCGAAGTTATCGGTGAACTGGGCGCCAACGTGAATGGCGTCGGCGCGAAGCGAGTGCGCGGCTGTGCCGATGGAGAGGAAGACGTTGGCGCGGGCGCCAGGCGCATAGGGGAGCGCATTACCGCCAATATTGACCGTGTCTCCGGCGGGCGACTGCATGAACCGGTTACCGGCGAACACCGCATGGACAAGCGTTGCGCTGCCACCGACGACGAACGGTGCGCGGCCCTTGCTGATCAAGCCCATGTCCAGTGACATCGCGCCCTCGAGGCCGCGATGCCGGGTTTTGCCCTGGTTGGCGAGCCGCGCCTGGGAGACCGATCCGGCGGACAGCGATGGCGTGATGATCTGGTTGGAAAAGTCCAGGGCGAACGCCGTGATCTCAAGCGAGAGGTACGGTCGCGGTGCGAGGCGTGTGCCTGCTTCGTAATTCCAGCTGCTTTCGGCGTCGAGTTGCAACGGCACGAGGTCGGGAACCTGTGCACCGGCGGCAAGGGTCGCGTCGGAGTAAATCAACGCATCCTTTGTCCGGGGCGGGGCGAACCCACGGTGTGCGCCTGCGAAGACCGACACGCCTTCGCGCGGCGTCCATGCGGTGCCAATGCCCGGGATGACTTCCGCAACGTGGCTCGCCGCGGTGAGATCCACATCCTCCGGGAGGCGCGTTGAGGTACTCCCGGTGCTGCGGCGCACGCGCGTGCGAAGGATGTTGCGCTCGTGATCGAACCACTCCAGCCGGACGCCGGGCGAGATGTGCCAGCGCTCGGTGAGAAAGAACCGGTTCTGCGCGAATGCGGCCACTGCGACTCCGGTGCGCAACTCGTCATCCTCGATATTGCCCGTGCGTGACGTTGCCGTGCCACCGCGGATAAACTGATCGCGCGCGCGCTCGACGTGCGCACGAGCACCCACCTCGAGTTCATTCGCTCGGCCACCCATCGTCCAGAGTGCGCGGAGACGCGGCTCGATCCCCGCCACTTCGAATGCGCGGTTCCGGTTCCCGGTGGTGTTCCGAAAGACCAGGCCGTTGCCGGTGGCATTGTAGACGTAGTCCCGCCGTTGCCAGTTGCGGGTGGTCTGATAGGCGTACGCCGCGGTGTGCACCGAGATCATGGCGCCCAGCGCTCGATCGTGGGTCGCGGTGAGCGCGTAGCGGTTCAGTCGCAGGCGATCGTCGGGTGCGGGGTGCGCATGGGGCGTGGCGCGGTACAGCGAGTCGGTCAGTCCCACGTACGTGGCGTTCGACGACTCGTCGTAGAGGCTGATCTTCAGCCCGAACTGGTTTTCTCCGACGCGCACTCCAAACTTTGCTGTGGCATCGGATGCGGTAAGGCGCAGGCCGTTCAGGTCATCGGCGCGCTTCTGGAATGCCGTGAAACCGGCACGCGCCGCGTCACTGCCGCCGCCGTACCGCACGCGAAGGTATTCCACACCACCGCTCCCGCCTTCCGCACGCACATCCCCACTGGCCTCGCGCGGGACTTCCCATGTCACGTAGTTGAGCACACCGCCCACGGTCTGCGGTCCAAAGAGAATTGAGCCACTGCCCTTGACGACTTCCAGCCGTTCCATGCGTTCGATGGGCGGCGAGTAATACAGTTCGGGCTCACCGTAAGGGGCGAGCGCGACCGGCACGCCGTCCTCGAGCACGAGGAGCGTGCGACTCCGATCGGGGTCGAGTCCCCGGATGCCGACGTTGGTGCGAAGACCGGCACCTTCCTCTTCCTGGACGTGTACGCCAGGGAGCGCCCGCAACATGTCCGTCGCCGAGAATGGTTGAACGGCGGAGAGTGCCGCAGCGGTCACGAGCGACGCCGACCCGGGCAGGCGGTCGAGGGCGTTCGGGTAGCTTCCCACCACACGTGTGGCGGCAATTTCATGCGCTTTCTCGCGCGCCAGTATCGCCTTGGAGGAGTCGCGGTCCTGCCCATTGGCGGGGCGCTGAGCGAGTGCGGTGCTCGAGAGGAGCGTGAGGGCGAGGGCGAGGCGCTGGACCGCGCAGCCCGTGATGGCGCAAGGACTTGGCATCGTAAGTTGGGGTAGCTAATCTCAGTGAACGCTAGTTGAGAGACATTCTCAACACGCGCGGAAGGTATCGAGGTGATGTAAACCCGTCAAGATTTGTCGGGATTAGTCTCTCGCCCAGTTTTCACCACATCCCCGAGTTTTCGTGACCACCGAAATCACCGGCGAAACATCCGCCGGCGCCGAGCCGCAGCGCTTCGTGCAATACGTCTTTTTTCGCGTCGATCCCGCGTGGCGCCGGCAACCGCCCGCGCAGCGTGCGGAGGCGCGCGCGGAATTCGCCGCCGCGCTCACCGCGGCCAAGGACGTCACCGCGTATGCGTATAGCACCATTGCGCTCAAGGCGGGCACTGATTTCATGCTCTGGTGGAACGCGACGTCCATCGAGGTGCTCCAGGAAACACTCTCACGACTGCTCTGCACGCGCCTCGGCGCGTATTGCGAGGTCTCGTATCTCCTCTGGGGCATCACGCGGCCCTCCCTCTACACCAAGCGCCGCACAACGCAGGAACAGGCGCTCGACATTCCGGAACGACTCCGCTTCCTGATCGTGTACCCGTTCACAAAGACGGTCGAGTGGCACCTGCTCAATCGCGATGTCCGGCAGGGCTTCATGAACGAGCACATGCGCGTCGGACACGAATTCGAGGAT
>JBKJKH010000196.1:0-3178 GCA_046597595.1 Gemmatimonadaceae bacterium | reverse complement strand
TCGGTGAACGCCTTCGTCTCGCGCCGGCCATGGCGCCGCACTGCGCGGACGATGTCGCCACCCAGGGCCACCGACTCCTGCCAGAGTTTGAGATCACGAATTCCGGGAGACATTGGCCGCGAAGATGTCGCGTCGTTCGCTGATCACGGCATCAATCGAATGCGTGGTTCGTCGCCGCGTTGCACTCGCGAACCTCCCTGATTTTGCCGCATGTAGTGCGCTTGCAGCGGTTATCGGCGCCGTCTACCTTTCACCGGCTATGGGCCGATCGGCCCCGGCTGTCCTGTTTCCCGCTCTCGTACCCGCGCTTCCATGGCTTCCGAAACCACGCTCCGTCCCGGTGAGATCAAGGATATCCTCCTCAGGGAAATCGAGGCGGCAGACCTGCAGGGATTGGATGTCGAGGAAGTGGGAACGGTCCTCGAAGTGAAGGACGGAGTAGCCCGCATTTACGGCTTGTCGCGGGCGATGGCGGGCGAGATGCTCGAGATCACGTCGGAGAGCGGCGAAGTCATCATCGCGCTCGCGCTGAACCTGGAAGAGGACAACATCGGTTCGGTGGTGCTGGGTGATTATCTCCAGCTGAAGGAAGGCGATGCGGTACGCCGCACGTCGCGTGTGCTCGAAGTGCCCGTCGGGCCGGAGCTGGTCGGCCGCGTCGTCGACGCGCTCGGCCGCCCCATCGATGACCTTGGCCCAATCAAGACGACACACACCCGCAAGGTCGAGTCGGACGCGCCGGGCATCATCGTCCGGCAGCCGGTGAAGGAACCCCTGCAGACCGGCATCAAGGCCATCGATTCGATGATCCCGATCGGTCGCGGACAGCGCGAGCTGATCATCGGCGACCGCGGGACCGGCAAGACCGCCATCGCGGTCGACACGATCATCAACCAGAAGGGCGCGGGCGTCATCTGCGTGTACGTCGCAATCGGACAGAAGGCGTCGACCGTGCGCTCGGTGGAGGCACGCCTCCGCGACTCCGGCGCGATGGAGTACACCATCATCGTGAACGCGTCCGCGTCAGACCCCGCACCCATGCAATACATCGCGCCCTACACGGGCTGCGCGATGGCCGAATATTTCATGTACAACGAGGGCAAGGCGACGCTCGTCGTGTACGACGACCTGTCCAAGCAGGCGACCGCGTATCGCCAGCTCTCGCTGGTGCTGCGCCGTCCGCCTGGACGCGAAGCGTACCCGGGTGACGTGTTCTACCTGCATTCGCGCCTGCTCGAACGCGCGGCCAAGCTGCGCGAGGACGATGGCATCGTCGACGGCAAGACGATCCTCAAGGCGGGTGGCTCGCTGACCGCGTTGCCCGTGATCGAGACGCAGGCCGGCGATGTCTCTGCCTACATCCCGACGAACGTCATCTCGATCACCGACGGGCAGATCTTCCTCGAAGGCGACCTGTTCTACTCCGGCGTTCGTCCCGCGATCAATCCCGGTATCTCGGTGTCTCGCGTCGGCGGATCCGCGCAGATCAAGGCGATGCGGTCGGTCGCGGGACGGTTGCGGCTCGACCTGGCCCAGTTCCGCGAGCTCGAGGCCTTTGCGTCCTTCGCCTCAGACCTCGACGCGGCGACGAAGAAGCAGCTCGAGCGCGGCGCGCGTGTCGTCGAGATCCTGAAGCAGGCGCAGTACCAGCCGATGGCGACGGAGCAGCAGGTGATGGTGATCTACGCGGTGACCAACGGCCTGCTCGATGAGATCCCGGTGAATCGCATCAGGGAATGGGAGCGCGGATTTCTGGAGTACATGGCCGCACAGTTCCCCAAGGTCGGGGAGAAGATCCGCACCGAGAAGGCGCTCTCAAAGGACATCGAGGCGGACCTGAAAAACGGCATCGCCGGCTACTCGACCATGTTCGGCAAGTAGCCGCATGGCCAAGGGAAGGGAGCTCAAGCAGCGCATCAAGTCCGTCGAGAACACGCGCAAGATCACGCGCACGATGGAAATGGTCGCGACGTCCAAGCTGAAGCGGGCGCAGGATCGCGTGCATGCCGCGCGGCCGTATGCCGAGGCGTTAGGCGAGGTGATCTCGAGCCTCTATTCAGCGGAGCTGGCCCAGCGCTTTCCGCTTCTGCGGCAGCCGGCCACGGTGAAACGCGCGGGCGTCCTTTTGCTGACGAGCAATCGCGGACTCGCCGGCGCCTTCAATTCGAACCTGATCAAGGAAGCGCGGAGCCTGGTCGCGAAGCTCGAGAAGGATGGGATCGAAGTCGAGCTCCACGCGGCCGGTCGCAAGGGCATCGGCTACTTCAAGTACGTGAATCGCGCGCTGGTGACGCAGCGGACGGATCTGACCGATCGTCCGACGGCCGCAGATGCCGTCTCGCTTGTCGACGCGATGATGCAGAGCTACATCGACGGGCGGCTCGACGCCGTGTACGTCGTGTACGCCAACTTCAAGTCCGTGCTCTCGACGCCGCCGGCCGCGAAGCGCGTGCTGCCGGTGGAGCCGCCGCCCAAGTCGGCGACGCAGCGTGATTTTCTGCTCTACCCGTCCGCCGACGAGATCCTCGGCGAGCTGTTGCCGTCCTATGTGCGCAATGCCGTCTATCGTGCACTCGTTGAAACCGCCGCGGGCGAGCAGGCTGCGCGCCGTACGGCGATGAAGAACGCCACCGACAATGCGACGGACATGCTCGGCATCCTCCGCCGCACGTACAATCGCACGCGCCAGGCGCAGATCACGCAGGAAATCGCGGAGATCGTCGGTGGCGCGGCCGCACTTTCCGGTTAGTCCCCACACCTCTCGTTCATGCCTGCCACCGCAATCGCCACCAACAACATCGGCCGCGTCGTCCAGATCATCGGGCCGGTTCTCGACGTCGAATTCCAGTCGGAGAATCTCCCCGAACTGTACAACGCGCTCTCGCTCGACACGAAGAGCGCAGGCGGCCAGGACATTCACATGGTCGCTGAAGTGCAGCAGCACATCGGCCGGAACCAGGTGCGTGCGGTCGCCATGTCGTCGACGGACGGCGTCGAGCGCGGGATGGAGATCACGGATACCGGATCCCCGATCACGGTGCCGGTGGGTGCCGCGGCGCTTGGGCGCATCCTCAACGTGCTCGGCGAGCCCGTCGACCAGGGTGCGGCGATTCCGAAGGACACGCCGCGCTGGCCGATCCATCGCAAGCGCCCGGATTTCGCGGCGCTCGAGCCGAAG
>JBKJKH010000496.1:0-9016 GCA_046597595.1 Gemmatimonadaceae bacterium | reverse complement strand
GGCGATGTAGCGATGTAGCGATGTAGCGATGTAGCGATGTAGCGATGTAGCGATGTAGCGATGTAGCGATGTAGCGAATTGCAAACATTCTATCCGTTAGATCCCATCATCCCGCTGAAGAAGTTCTTGACGCTCTCCCGCTCCGGAGAGACGTGAGACGATCCTCCACAACCGACACGAGTTCGCCCATCCGCTCAGCATCGAAGATCAGCTGCGCCCCCGCGGCCGCGTAAATTTCGGGGAGCGAGCGCGTCCCCCCGAGTGCCAGCGCGGCCTTGTACCGGCGCACCGCTTCGGCCGGATCGCGCAGGCTGTGACGCCACACCTGCAGCGCACCCAGTTGAGCGATGCCGTATTCGATGTAATAGAAGGGGTACTGGAAGATGTGGAGTTGCCGATACCACCGCGACACGCGCTCCCGTTCGAGCCCGCTCCAGTCGATCCCCTGCTCGAACCGTTCACGAATCCGCAGCCATGCCGCGTCACGCGCCGCCGCATCGCCTCCTTCGCCGCTCGTGTAGATCCACGTCTGGAACGCATCCACGCTCGCGATGTGCGCCAGGCTGAAGAGGATGTCCTCGAGATGCTCGATCCACGCGCGCGTGACGTCCGCCTGCTCGTAATACCCCACAGGCGACGCGAGGTGCGGCGCCGCGAGCAGTTCCATGCTCATTGATGCCAGCTCAGCCGCCTCCGATCCAGTGCCCCGCTGCCAGATGAACGGATGCGACGCGGCCAGGAAGGCGTGGAACGAATGCCCCGCCTCGTGGACGAGCGTGTTCACGTCATCCGGAACGCCGACCGCGTTCATGAAAATGTACGGCCGCCGCGTGAAGCTGAGCTTCGTGCAGTACCCGCCTGGGGCCTTGCCCTGGCGACTCTCGAGGTCGAGGAGCCCTTCGTCAGCCATGACATCAAAGAACTGGCCGAGCTCTCCGTCCAGTGCGTGAAACATCGTCCGTGCATGTTTCACGAAATCCGCAGGATGCTCGAACGGCTTCAGGGGGTCAGGGCTCTCCGTATCAACGCCCGTATCCCAGGGACGCACGCTGTCGAGTGCGAGCCGCTCGCGGCGATACGCCAGCTGACGCTTCGCAGCCGGCACCACGGCTTTCTCCACGGCATCGTGAAAGCGGCGGCAATCATCGGGCGTATAGTCGAAGCGGTGCTTCGCCCGGAACGTATACGCCTGATAGTCGGCAAACCCGGCGTTCTTCGCGATGCGCTGTCGGAGCACGTACATCTCGTCGAAGAGTGCAGCCAGCTCGTCGCGTTTCTCCAGATACGACTGCGATCCGAGTCGGAAAGCCTTCTCGCGAATGCCGCGATCGTGTGACTTGAGGTACGGCTGGAGCTGCGGCACCGTTTTCGTCTCGCCATCCCAGTCGACCGTGAGTCCGCCGGTGAGCTTCTGGTAGGCGGCGTCCAGCTCCTCGAGCTGCGCGAAGAGCGTGACGCTCTCTTCCCGGAAGATCTCGGCGTCGGTGCGAAACTCGCGAATCGTCGTCTCGAGATCGTCGCGCGTATATCCGAGGTCCAGCAGCCGGCGCGCCAGCCGCACTTCCTGCTCATCGGCCTTGGGATAGATCTCGGAGAAGAAACGCAGATACGCAGCTTCGTGTTCGGGCTTCGACGTGTCGGCGGTGTACGCGATCATCGCGCGGGTCCCGGCTTCGCCGAGCAGCTCGCCAAGCAGTGACCACGCCCCGAGCCACTCATCGGCCGATTCTCGCGTCAGCGGGCTCGTCGCCAGGCGTTCATAAAAGGGAACGACGGTCTCCCATGTTGCATCGGCAAATGCGTCGGGCGAGGTGGGCAGCTCACTCGCCAGCGACATACGCCTCGACTTCGATCTCCACAAGCATGGCGTCGCTTACGAGCCCGCTGACCTCTACCATCGTGGACGCAGGCCGGATGTCCGCAAACATTTCCGCGTGCGCGCGCCCGACCTCCTCCCAGTTTGCGATATTGCGCACGTACATGCGCGTCCGCACCACATCGGACAGTCCCGCCCCGGCTCGCTGAAGCGCCGTCGCGATGTTGCGGAAGATCTGGACTGCCTGTTCGTATTCATTGGAGCCGACGACATTGCCTTTGTCATCGGTTGCGGTGGTGCCTGCGACGTAGACGTGTGGTCCGACGCGGACGGCCCGGGAATAGCCGACTTTGGACTCCCAGGGCGAATTGCCCGAAATGTTCTCGCGTTTCATAGGGGATAATAGCAGGGAACAGGGAACAGCGAACAGGGGATGAGGAATTGCCGTTGATCGCCATCGAATGGGGATATCGGCAAATGGCGACGTTCGGCAATTTTTCTCATTCCGCTTCCCGGTTCCCTGTTCCCCTGTTCCCTGTTCCCGCCATGTTCGACCTCGAAACACCCATCCCGCTTATCGATCTCGACCGCCTGTCGGCGAATCTCGATCGCATGGCAGCGTACACTCAGGCGCACGGCCTCGCACTGCGCCCGCACGCCAAGACGCACAAGTCGCCAGTGGTGGCCGCTGAGCAAGTGAAGCGTGGCGCCATCGGGGTAACGTGCGCGACACCACGCGAGGCAGAGATCATGCGCGAGGCCACCCGCAATCTGCTGGTCGCGTACCCGCCGGTGGGTCCGCAGCGTGCCGCGCGGATCGCATCTCTTCCAGGAGACGTGAAGCTCTCCGTCGCTCTCGACTCGCGCGCTGCGGCCGAGGAGCTTGCGCGCGCCTGCCAACGTGCCGATCGAGACGTTGATGTGCTCGTCGAAGTCGATCTCGGGATGCACCGCGTCGGCGTGCAGTCCGATGCAGACGCGGTGGCGCTTGCGCGTGCAGTTCGCGAGTTATCGCCCCTGCAGTACGCGGGCATCCTGTTCTACCCCGGACATGTGCGTGAGCGTGTGGATGCGCAGGATGCGAAGCTCGAAGCCCTCCGCACTCGTATCGGCGCGCTGCTGGCCGCGCTCGAGCGAGCGGGCGTCACGCCGCGAGTGGTCAGTGGCGGTTCAACCCCTACGGTGTGGCGCTCCCACGAACTCGCTGGCGTTACCGAGATCCGCCCCGGTACCTACGTCTACAACGATCGCACGACAGCAGAGATCGGCGCGTGCGGGTGGGACGATTGCGCCCTCACCGTTCTTGCGACTGTCATCAGCACAGCGGTACCGGGCCAGGCCGTTATCGACGCCGGCAGCAAGGCGCTTGCGCGTGAACCGCTCCGTGCCGACGGAGGAGGGTTCGGGATGCTTCTCGAGCAGCCTGATGTGGTGGTCAAGGCGATGTCCGAGGAGCACGGACTGCTCGACCTCGCCAACACCGCGTGGCGCCCACGCGTCGGTGAACAGGTGCGCGTGATCCCCAACCACGTCTGTGCGGTTGTGCATCTGTTCGATCAGGTCATCGGCGTGCGTGGCGCGCGGATCGAATCGCAATGGCCGGTCGCGGCGAGAGGGCGAGGGGACAGGTGACGCAACGGGAAAGAGCCCCTCGTCACTACGTCATGGGGTTCCAACCGCAGCAAGAGGCTAACGTCTGTCTGCCGTAGTCGTCCACCATGCCAGTGCGACTTCAACATCGCGCGAATCCGCGACGTACATGAAGTGGCAGCAGCCATTCGGTCTGCGCTTCGACTCCGCCTCAAGCCTCAGCAAGCCAATGTCGCTCACTACGCGACTCGTTCTTTTTATCAGCGCATGTACGGTCCTCGCGCTCGCAACCTCCCCACTCGCGGGACAGGTCGGCAGCTCGACCGACATCATCACGGGGCAGGTCACCAACCAGCAAGGCGCGCCCGTCGCCGGCGCGGTGGTGACTGCGACCTCGCTCGAATCGGGCGTCAATCGCTCTCGAAACACCAATACAGAAGGTCGCTACACCATCGTCTTTCCTGACGGCGGGGGACGGTTCCGCATCGTCGTGCGCGCCATCGGGCAGGCGCCGCAGACCGTCAATGCGCAGACCGAGGGCGACGAAGATCGCATTGTGGCCAACATCAAGATGGGCGCGGCCAACGCACCGGTGCTCAACACGGTCACCGTGTCTGCGCAGCGCGGCGCGCCGGGCGGCGGGCAACAGCGTCCCGAGCCAGGCAGCAGCGAGCGTCTTGTGTCGTCCGACCAGGCGGCGCGCCTGCCGGTTGAGGCGAACGACCTCAACGCCATCGCGGCGATGGCGCCGGGCGTCCTGCCGACCGCCGGCAACGACTCCACGCCCGCCAGCTTCTCCGTTGCTGGCCAGCGCCCGAACCAGAACAACCTGACACTCGATGGCGTGAGCTTCGGGACATCGAGCATTCCATCCGAGGCATTGCGCGGGACTCGCGTGATCACGAACACGTACGATGTCGCGCGCGGCCAATTCACCGGCGGCCAGATCGCCAGCACCACGCGCGCTGGCACCAACCGAAAGCAGGGCACTGCCACATACTCATTGCGCGCACCGGCCCTGCAGTGGAACCAGGGTGTGAGCGGCCCATACGGCCGCGGGTACACGCAGAACTCGCTGAGCGGTGGCCTCGGTGGGCCGATCGTGCAGGACAAGCTCTTCTACTTCGTGTCCGGCCAGCTCTCACGGCGGACCGACCCCCTCACCTCGCTCATCGGCGCCGACAACAATTCGCTGACGCTGCTCGGCGTGAACCCTGATTCGGTCGCCCGCTTCATCACGCAGCTCCAGTCACTCGGCATCGATCCCAACCAGTTCCTCCGCGCCTCGCGCGAGAACGACAATGCCGGCTTCCTCGGTCGCGTCGACTGGAATTTCAGCGAGGACCATTCGCTGACCATGCGCGTTGACGGGCGACGCAACGACCAGCTCGCGACACGCATCTCTTCGTTCGGCCTGCCGGCCAGCGGAGGCGATGCGAAGTCGTGGGGCGGCGGACTGATGACCACGCTCACTTCACGCTTCGGCAATGGCTTCATCAACGAACTGCGCGCCTACGGTTCAACGGATGACCGCTCCACCGATCCCTATGTGAACTCGCCGGCCGGCCAGGTGCGCGTTTCGTCGGACCTCCCTGACGGGACCAAGGGCACGAGCACCTTGTCGTTCGGCACCAACGCCTCGCTGCCGTCGTCGGGCGAAGGCGCGACGGTCGAGGGCACCAACGAGTTGTCGTGGATCTCGTCCGGAGGGGGCCATCGCTTCAAGCTCGGTGGTCTCGTCAACGCGGCACGGTACTCCGAGCTGGCCACATTCAACACGTTCGGCACCTACACGTACAACTCGCTCGCGGATTTTGCGAACGGAATTCCCTCTGTATTCACGCGCTCGCTTTCGCCGAATGTTCGCGAGGGTTCGGCAGTGAGCGCGGCGACGTACCTCGGCGACACCTGGCGGAAGTCACGCGCCTTCCAGCTCACGTACGGACTTCGCCTCGAGGGGTCGGCGTACACGGGGGAGCCAGGGTACAACGCGAAGATCGATAGCGCCTTCACCCTGCGCACCGATCGTTTCCCCGGTGAAGTGCGCGTCAGCCCGCGCGTCGGATTCAGCTACACCTTTTATGGAGCGCCCGCGGCCGAGCAGACGCGTCGCCAGCAGCCGGGGCAGACGCAGCTGATCACCGGCTTCCCGATTCTCTTCGTGCGTGGCGGCGTCGGCGAATTCCGCGGTCGTGCACCATCGCAACTCTTCTCGGCGGCCCAGCAGAGCGCGGGGCTCATCGGCGACCAGAGCCAGCTCGTCTGCGTCGGGGCCGGCGTGCCGGCGCCGGACTGGCCGATGTATACGGGCGGCGGCTCTGCGCCGACATCGTGCGCTGCCGGCGGTCCCGTGCTCACCGCTGCGAGACCGAGTGTTACCGCGTTCTCCGACGACTTCCGCTCCCCTCGCAGCTGGCGCGCTTCACTTGGCGTCACCCGGCGCTTCTGGGAGCGGTGGAGCCTGAGCGCCGATGCGCAGTACGCGCTGGGCAACGCACTGTATGGCGTCGGCGATCGCAACCTGGATGTCATCCCCGAGTTCACCCTCGCGAACGAGGCCGGGCGTCCGGTCTTCGTTCCGGCGAGTGCGATCATCCCGGGCAATGGCGTGACGGCGCTGCAGGCGAGCCGCCGCACGACGGACTTCGGCCAGGTATTTGAGATCGGGTCGGGTCTCACGTCGCGAAACGCACAGGTCACCTCAACGCTGAACGCCTTCACCAAGCGCGGCGCGATCTTCAACGTCTCGTACACATACGCCCGCGCGACCGATCAGTCGTCGTGGTCATTCGGCCCCGCACAGTTCGGCTTCAGCGGACCGACGACAGCGGGCAATCCGAACATTCTCGCGAGCGGCACCAGCGATCTCGAACGCCGGCACAACATGTCCGGCACTGTGACGTGGCCGTTCAATCTGTCTTTCGAGGTCACGGCATTCGGCCGGGTGACGTCGGGTGCTCCGTACACTCCGCTCGTCGGGGGCGACGTGAATGGCGACGGGTCGCGCAACGACCGCGCGTTCATCTTTGCCGCGAACGATCCGACGCTTGGGCCCGCGGTACAACGCCTGCTCGACGCGACGTCGAATCGTGCACGCGAGTGCCTGCAGTCTCAATTCGGCGCCATCGCTGGCCGCAACAGCTGTCGCGAGGGCTGGTTTCCGTCACTCGACTTCCAGTTCAACTACAAGCCGGATCGCTGGGGGCTCAAGCGTCGTCTCGCCCTCCAGACGATCGTCCAGAACCCACTCGGTGGCCTCGACCAGGCGTTCCACGGCATGGACGACTTGCGTGGATGGGGCCAGCCTTCACGTCCGGACAACACCCTGCTCTATATCCGCGGCTTCAACACGGCGACGAACAGCTACGTGTACGAGGTGAATGAGCGGTTCGGCAACACGCGCGGTAACGCGCGCGCATTCCGCCAGCCGTTTCAGGTGGGCATCCAGCTGCGCTACTCATGGGGCGGCGGTGGCGGCTTCGGTGGCTTCGGCGGCGGTGGTGGTGGTGGTGGATTCGGCGGCCCGGGCGGCGGTGGTGGAGGCCAGATCCGCGGCGGTGCGGAGGGCGCGCGTGGTGCTGCCGAAGGCGCGCAGGGTGCAAACAATCCATTCCGTCTTGGTGGACGACAGGGCAATCCGCTCGCGAGGATCATCGGTATGAAGGATCTCCTCTCGCTGACCGACAGCCAGGTCGCGATCCTTCAGGGTATGTCGGACTCGCTGGTCATGAAGACGGACACGATCGGAGCTCAGGTGCGTGCGATCGTGCAGAAGGCTGGCTCGAACCCCGACCAGGCGGCGCTGTTCGGGCAGATCCGCCCGAAGCTCATCGAGGGCCGCGCGTTGCTCGAGAAGGCGTTGCGCGGTGCCGAGGCGGTGCTGACGCCGGAACAGTGGAAGCAGGTGCCGGACGATGTGAAGAATCCACTGGCGCAGCTGCAGCGCGGGCAGGACAATGGACCGAGAGAGCGGCCTGACTAGATAAACCGCACTTGGCAGCGTCGCGCATGCTGTAGACATTGCCGGATGTCACAGGCCGCCGAAACACCCGCGCCGGAGACGCTATGGGACGTCGTGCGCGACGCCGTGCGCGGGGGGCATCACCACGATTACACCGACGGTCCGCTGGGTCGATCGATCCTTCTCCTCGCCGTCCCCATGGTCCTGGAGATGGTGATGGAAAGCATCTTCGCGGTCACGGACGTCTTCTTTGTCGCCAAGCTGGGCGCCGACGCAATCGCGACGGTCGGGCTCACCGAGTCGTTGATGACCATCATGTATACGGTGGCGATCGGGCTCTCGATCGGGGTCGGCGCGATGGTCGCGCGCCGCATCGGCGAAAAGGATCCTGACGCGGCCGCGCATACCGCCGTGCAGGGCATCACCATCGGAATGGCGCTTGCGGCGATATTGGGAGTTTTCGGCGCTCTCTTTGCGCCGCAGCTCCTGCGACTGATGGGCGCGTCCGACTCCGTGATCGCAACCGGATCGACGTTCGCGCGCATCATGCTCGGCGGAAACGTCGTGGTGATCCTGCTCTTTCTTATCAATGCCGTCTTCCGCGGGGCGGGCGATGCCGCCTTCGCGATGCGTGTGCTCTGGTTCGCGAACGCGATCAATATCGTGCTCGGTCCTCTGCTCGTCTTTGGCGTAGGACCGTTCCCGAAGCTTGGCGTCACTGGTGCGGCCATCGGTACGACGATTGGCCGTGGAGCCGGAGTGTGTTTCGCGCTCTGGCATCTCTTCAAGCCGAACGGACGGGTGACGGTGACCCGCAGGCACGTGGCGATCGATCCGGCCCTGATGATGCGCATCATCCGCCTCTCCGCCACCGGCACCCTCCAGATCTTCATCGGCTCCGCCAGCTGGATCGGGCTCGTGAAAATCGTGTCCATGTTCGGCAGTGCTGCGGTCGCCGGCTACACGATCGGCATTCGCGTCGTGCTTTTCGCCCTGCTTCCATCCTGGGGACTCAGCAACGCCGCCGCGACGATGGTCGGACAGGCACTCGGCGCAGGAAAGCCGGAGCGCGCCGAGCGTGCGGTGTGGCGGGCGGGCTTCTACAACCTGTGTTTTCTTGGCGCGATCGGGCTGCTGTTCGTCCTCTTCGCGGGGCCGATCGTGAGCGTCTTTACACAGGAGCCGGAGGTGGCGTCGCACGCAACGCTCGCGCTCCGCATTATCGCTGCCGGGTTCCTGTTCTACGCCTACGGGATGGTGATCACGCAGTCGTTCAATGGCGCAGGAGACACATGGACGCCAACGTGGCTCAACTTCGCCGTGTTCTGGATGTGGGAGCTGCCGCTTGCGTGGTGGCTCAGCGTGAAGCTCGGCTGGGGACCGACAGGCGTATTCGCATCTGTCACGATCGCGTTCTCAACGCTCGCCGTGGTCAGTGCGCTACTTTTCCGGCGTGGTACGTGGAAGACGCGAACGGTGTGACAAGGTGACCCCTGGATAACCTCACCCATACGCTTGCCGGCGCCATCATCGGAGCCGCGGGATTCGGGCGACGCACGCGGCTCGCGATGCCGGCGCTCATGCTCGGCGCCAATGCGCCGGATATCGACGCCTTCGCATACTTCATCGATCCGGTGGTGGCGCTCGAC
>JBKJKH010000486.1:0-3189 GCA_046597595.1 Gemmatimonadaceae bacterium | reverse complement strand
TTGCCGGCGCACTTTGATGTGCGCGAACCGCTGTGAGAGTATTCGTAACCTGGGCCGGCCTCGCGGTCTCTGGCGGCACTCGTCCCTGAAAATCACGCGCTGGCATTGAAAAGTGTGCGCAGATGTCAGTAGGAAATGAATTTAGTGCGCCGTGCCGCAGCGCTGCGCGTTGCGGCCCAAATTCGCGAAAAGGACGCGCTTGGCGTGAAAAAAACAGCGACAAAACAACTATGCTGTGAAAAACGTGCGCTACCAACTGAGGCCGTGGAGGCGGCCACGTGGGCGGATTGAACGGAAAGCCGATCCGCCATCTCTCGAATCCCGCGACGTCGGCGGGGCAGGTGAGCTTCCTGCTCGGCTTCTCGGAGGCTAGTGCGTTTCATCGCGCGTTCCGGCGCTGGACAGGGCAGGCGCCAGGTGCGCATCGCGGAGCCGCGCTGTCAGCGTGATTTATCCTCATCGTCCTGCAGATTTGTCATCCCGCTCTCGAAGCCTGCGCGCTCCCATCGAACACCTGCGCGACGGCGAACACCAGCGGCGATGCAGCCGAGGCGGGATGCCACGTCATCTCATCGGTGATGACACGGCTTTCGTGACCCTTGCGAAGTACCACGAACGCCCGGCGTTCGGGATCGACCATCCAGTACTCGCCGACTCCCGCATCCATGTACAGGTCGCGCTTCTGGTGCTGGTCGCGGCGCCTGGTGGTCGGCGAAAAGACCTCGAAGATCAGGGAGGGAATGGGCGCTGACGACCAGGCGTTGCTATCGCCGGTATGTGGAAGGCGCACCATGAGATCGGGTTCGACTTCGGAATCCTCGAACTTGTTGCCGTCGTCGGGGAGCGAGTGCAGCTCGTCGAGTGTCCACCGCTTGATGACGGTCGTCATTCCCATGTCGCACCTTTCCCTGGACAGTGTGAACTCGTGACCATGTACCAAGGATCGCATGGTCATGTTGCGTCGCACGCACCACATTAACGTGGGGCGTACCACCTCCCGCCGAGCGTACGCTCGGCGACGCGGCCGAGTCAAGAGTAGGAAGGCTTCCGCTGGGTCCAGCGCCGGTAGCGAACGCCTGACGTTCGGGGTGACCTTTCGTTCGTGCACCCGATCATTCTCGCCCTCCAGGTTGCCGCCGCGATTCCACCGGCCAACGCGTACTCGACGCCCGCCCTTCGCGATCTCGTCGAGGGCGTGAGCCGCGCGAATCGCTCGCCGCCCGCCGCGCTCCGCGGGTACCAGGCGACGGCGGAGAGTGAACTCGCCCTGCTCCTGCTGCGCCCCGACGCGGCTGAGATGGTCGCGCAACTGGAGCAGACGCAAAGCACACTGCACTGGACCCGGAATGGCGATTTCGAACAGCGTGTCAGCGCGTACCGGTCGCAGGCGATCGGGCTGAACATTTCCGCGCTGAGCTATTTCCGGCAATCGTGGATCGTGCCCGTGCTGTACGGGGACCGCCTCTCGATCCTCTTCGGCGCGCTGCTGCCCGCCGATAGCGCCCGCGCCGCGGCGAAGGCGAAGAAGCAGGAGAAGCCTGACAGGATCGCCATGCACCCATTCGCGCGCGACCGTGACAGGTACTATCGGTTCTCGGGCGGCGACACGGTCGTCACGATGCGTCTCCACGGGCGTGACATTCCCGTCGCGCGCGTGCTTATCGAGCCCCTTGCTGACGTCTCGACAAACGCGCCTGCCGGCGTCGTGCTATTTCGCGGTGAGGTCGATCTCGATGCGACACGCCTCCAGATCGTGCGCATGCGCGGGGAGCTCGTTAGGCTCGGCGGCAGCTCCACGCCCCGTGCGATGGGCGTGGTTCCCGTCATCGCCGTCGCGTTCATCGAACTGCGGAACGCGGAGTTTCACGAGCGCTACTGGCTTCCCTCCTACCAGCGCGTGGAACTTCAGGCTGCGGCGCCCGCTGTCGGCGAGGGGCGGAGTATCATCCGGATCATCACGCACGTGCGCGACCTGCATCCGGACGAGGATGTGAACCTTTTGTTGTCAATCGCGGACGATACGCTGCGCGCGCGACCGCACTACCTGCTCATCGCGCCGCGCGATTCACTCAGCCCAGGGAACTGGGAGCACAACCTCGGCTCTGAGACGGCGCTCGCGAATGCGGATGACTTCCAGGACATCGGCCCGGATCGCTGGCGCGCCAAGGGCAAACCCCGCTTCGACTTTCAGGCCGAGCGCTTCACCGATCTTTTCCACTTCAGTCCTATCGAGGGCGCGTACGCCGGATACGGAGTAGTGATGCGCATGCGTGATGCCGTGCCCGGACTCGTGCTTCGCGCCAACGGAGGATGGGCGTGGGCAGAGGTGACCGCCCGTGGACGTCTCTCCGCGGAGCTGGCGCGTGGCTTCACGCAGGCCGCGCTGCGCGCGGGGCGCGGGCTCGATGTCACGAACGACTTTCGGCCGGCGTTCGATTCGGGTCCGGTGTTCGAGGATCTCTTCGGTTCACGCGACGACCGCGACTATGTAGATCGCCGTTTCGCGACCGGTAGTGTGGCGCGGAGTTTCGGTCCGCGGCACGCAGCACGCCTGCGGCTCGAGACGGGCATCGTGAGCGATGCACATGCGCGCCGGCACGTGAGTCGCGGCCTCGTGCCGCTCGATTCGGGTGGCTTCCGGCAGAATCGCGGCATCATGCCGGGTCGCTACATGCGCACCTCGGCGGTGCTCGAGATCAATCCGGATGTGAGCGGTGAGTTGATGAACCGCGGTGCGGGCGGGAGGGTGATGGTAGAACGTGGCGCCGGGGACCTCGCCTGGACGCGCGTTGAGACACGTATCTCGTTGCGGACGAACGCGGGCGCTACGACGCTCGCGGCGCGGCTGGACGCGGGCGCCCTGTTTGCGAAGGACGCGCCGCCGCAGCAACTGTTCGAGATGGGAGGAGACGCGATTCTTCCAGCGTACGAGTACAAGATCTTCGTGGGAGACAGGGCGGCCGCCTTTCGGATGCTGGCCCTGCGCGGCCTGCCGGTGCTCGCTTCGCCGATCCACCTGCGCGGACGCTGGTTTCTTCCCGCGCCCGCGCCCGCGCTGACGGCGTCCGCGCGTGTGGCAATGGTAAGCGCAGTCGAGCCAGGCACGGTGGCGGCGATGCGTGCCCTCGGTCCGCCGGTTCGACCGAGCGATGGATGGCGCGCGTCGGGCGAATACGGCATGCGGTTTTT
>JBKJKH010000468.1:0-2753 GCA_046597595.1 Gemmatimonadaceae bacterium | reverse complement strand
CTTCGGCGAAACCATGCGTCGCGATGCATGGTGGGTACAGCCGGCGGTCGTGGTGCTGGTACTCGGAAGTTTTATCGTCTACGCAACGTGGGCGGCGTTTCAGGGCAAGCACTACACATTTGGTCCCTATCTGAGCCCCTTCTACTCTCCCGAGTTGTGGGGAAGCTCTCCGCACGCCCTCTTCGGTGAGCGGCCACCGTTCTGGCCGGGCTTCATGCCGTTTTCGGCGGCGCTGCTCATCCTGCCCGTGCCGGGGCTCTTTCGATTCACGTGCTACTACTACCGCGGCACGTACTACAAGGCCTTCTGGGCGGATCCTCCATCGTGTGCGGTAGGCGAACCGCGCAAGAGCTACCTCGGTGAGCAGACCTTCCCGCTGATCCTCCAGAACGTCCACCGCTACATCATGTACCTCGCGGTGCCCGTGTTGGGTTTCCTCTGGTGGGATGCGCTCAAGGCGTTCTGGTTCGATGGCGAGTTTGGAATCGGGCTAGGTTCGCTGGTGCTCACGCTCAACGCGGTGCTGCTGAGCGGTTACACCTTCGGCTGCCACTCGCTGCGTCATGCCATCGGTGGCTATCGCGATGAGCTGTCGAAGTCGAAGGCGCGCAAGGCCTGTTACGACGGATGCTCCGCGTTCAACCGGGCGCATGCGCGGTGGGCGTGGTTCAGCCTGTTCGGCGTTGCATTCTCGGACCTGTACGTCCGGCTCTGTTCAATGGGGATCTGGACCGATTGGAGGATTGCGTGACCGAGTACCAGACGTACGACTACGACGTGCTGGTTATCGGGGCGGGTGGGGCGGGTTTGCGGGCCGCGATTGCGGCATCGGAGAGCGGCGCGCGGGTCGCGCTCATCTGCAAGTCCCTGCTTGGCAAGGCGCACACGGTGATGGCCGAGGGCGGAGTAGCAGCGGCGATGGGCAACGTGGACGACCGCGACAGCTGGCGCGTGCACTTCGCTGACACGATGCGTGGTGGCCAGTACGTCAACAACTGGCGCATGGCCGAGCTGCACGCGAAAGAGGCGCCGGACCGTGTCCGCGAACTGGAGAGCTGGGGCGCGCTCTTCGATCGCACACCGGACGGGCGCATCCTCCAGCGCAATTTCGGGGGACATCGCTATCCTCGCCTGGCGCACGTCGGTGATCGCACTGGCCTGGAAATGATCCGCACGCTCCAGGACAATGCCGTCCACCGGCAAATCGACGTCTACATGGAATGCACCGTGACGCGCCTGCTGGCTTCCGGTGGCCGCGTGACGGGCGCATTCGGGTATGACCGGCAACGCGGTTTCTTCAAGGTGTGGAAGGCGCGCGCCGTCGTACTGGCGACCGGCGGCATCGGCCGCGCGTTCCGCATCACGAGCAACAGCTGGGAATACACCGGCGATGGGCACGCGCTGGCGTACCACGCCGGGGCCGCGCTCCAGGACATGGAATTCGTGCAGTTCCACCCGACGGGAATGGTCTGGCCTCCGAGTGTGCGTGGCATTCTCGTCACCGAAGGCGTGCGCGGTGAGGGTGGCGTGTTGCGCAACAAGGAGGGCAAGCGCTTCATGTTCGACGACATCCCGGCGAACTACAAGGAGCAAACCGCGGACAGTGAAGAGGAAGGGTGGCGCTACACGCAGGGCGACAAAGCCGCGCGCCGTCCGCCCGAGCTGTTGACCCGCGATCATGTCGCTCGCTGCATCATGCGAGAAGTGCGCGACGGTCGCGGCAGCCCGCACGGTGGCGTCTATCTTGACATCGCGTGGATCAAGGAGCGGCTGCCAAACGCCGCCGAACACATCAAGAAGAAGCTCCCGAGCATGTACCACCAGTTCCACCAGCTCGCGGGCATCGACATCACGAAGGAGCCGATGGAAGTGGGGCCGACGACGCACTACATCATGGGCGGCATCCGCGTGGATGGCGACTCGCAGATGTCCACTCTCCCTGGATTGTTCGCCGCCGGAGAATGCGCGGCAGGGCTGCACGGCGCGAACCGGCTCGGCGGCAACTCACTCTCGGACCTTCTCGTCTTCGGCAAGCGCGCCGGCGAACATGCCGCGACATTCGCGAAGACGCAGGGGGAGCCGGTCATCGATGCGAGTGCGGTCGCGCAGGCAGCGCGGGATCTGGAGGCGCCGTTCGAGCGCGGCGTGAGTTCTGCCGGGGCGTATGAAGTGCAGTTCGAGCTGCAGGATTTCATGCAGGATCTCGTCGGGATCGTGCGTCGCGAAGAGGAGATGCAGCAGGCGCTCGAAAAGATCGCCTCGCTGCGTGCGCGTGCCGCCATGGCAGGCGCCGACGGCAACCGCGAGTACAATCCGGGGTGGCACACGGCGCTCGACCTCGATCCGCTGCTGACGGTATCGGAGGCCATCGCGCGTGCAGCGCTCGAACGAAGGGAGAGCCGTGGCGGTCATTTCCGCGACGACTATCCCGACAAGGACCCGGAGTTCGCGAAGTTCAACGTGCTTGTCCGGAAGGGTCCGGATGGCGCGATGATGCTGCAGCGCGAACCGATACGTCCCATGCCGACGGAGCTGGAAGCCGTGATCAAGGAGAACGCGTGAACGCGCCCACAGCCACGGCGGGGACGGGAAAGCGGACCTTCAGGATCTGGCGCGGCAGCGGGACGACCGGCGCTTTCGCCGACTACGAGACCGACGTCGGCGAGGGCATGGTGGTGCTCGATGTCGTCCATGCAATCCAGGCGGCGCAGGCGCCGGATCTCGCGGTGCGCTGGAACTGCAAGGCGGGGAAG
>JBKJKH010000262.1:0-6833 GCA_046597595.1 Gemmatimonadaceae bacterium | reverse complement strand
ACTCAAGGAACGGCTCGACATCCTTCGCAACGCGGGCAAGCTGCTCGAAGCGCAGCGCCTCGAGAGCAGGACGAACTTCGACATCGAGATGATGATGGAGATCGGGACCTGCGCGGGCATCGAGAACTATTCACGACATCTTTCCGGGCGCGCACCCGGCGAGCGGCCGGCCTGCCTGTTCGACTACTTCCCCGAAGACTTTCTCGTGGTGATCGACGAGTCGCACGTGACGCTGCCGCAGATCCGGGGCATGTACAACGGCGACCGCGCGCGCAAGCTCACGCTGGTCGAGTATGGGTTCCGGCTGCCGAGCGCCCTCGACAACCGCCCGCTCATCTTTGACGAATTCCTTTCGCTCACCCCGCGAGCGCTCATGGTCTCGGCCACTCCGGCGGAACTCGAGCTTGAACTCGCGGAAGGCGTGGTCGTCGAGCAGGTGATCCGGCCGACAGGGCTCATCGATCCGGAGATCGAGGTGCGCCCGGTGCGCGGGCAGGTGGATGACCTCCTGCACGAGATCCGGGCGCGCGAGAAGAAGGGCGAGCGCGTGCTCGTCACGACGTTGACCAAGCGCATGTCGGAGGACCTCACCGACTATCTCCAGCAGATGGGTGTACGCGTCCGATACATGCATTCAGACATCGACGCCATCGAACGCATGGAAATCCTCCGCGGCCTGCGGCTTGGCGAGTTCGATGTCCTGGTGGGCATCAACCTGCTGCGCGAGGGGCTCGACCTCCCCGAGGTTTCGCTGGTCGCCATCCTTGACGCCGACCAGGAAGGCTTCCTGCGCAGCGACCGCTCGCTGATCCAGACCGTTGGGCGGGCTGCCCGCCACGTCCAGGGACGCGCGATCTTCTACGCTGACCGCGTCACGGATTCGATGCGCCGGTGCATGGACGAGACGGCGCGGCGGCGCGAGATCCAGGTTGCGCACAACACGGAGCACGGCATCACGCCAATGACTATCTCGAAGAGCATCGAGCAGGTGCGGTTCATCACGCGCGTCGCCGACGCCCGCGAAGGAAAGGAAGCCCGCCAGGAAGCGGGGCGCGTCGCTGAACGGAAGGCGGTGTATGCGGCGGTCGGCGATGTCGACGCGATGGTCAAGGCGCTCGAGGCCGAGATGAAGGAGGCAGCGACAAACCTGGACTTCGAGGCTGCCGCGCGACTGCGCGACCAGCTCTTTGAGCTGAAGGCGAAAGCGGGTGGAGCAGCGAAGAATGCACGGCGCGGTGGAGGACTCGCGGCGCTGCGAGCCGAGTCGTGAACGGGGAGCATCACCACGTCATTCCGGCGCGCGCATCGCGGGGCAGCGTCGCGATGACCTGCGACGAACTCGAGGCATGGGGCCGTGCCTTCGGTGCTGCTGCCGCCGCACCGCTCGTAGTTACGATCGCCGGCGAACTCGGGGCGGGGAAGACCACGCTCGTGCAGTCCATCTGCGCCGGATTCGGCGTCACGGCAGAAGTGACGAGCCCGACGTTTGCGCTCGTGCACGAGTATGCGGGCAGCCGGGGGAACGTCTACCATCTGGACTTGTACCGCCTCACATCCCCGGCGGATCTCACGAACATCGGGTGGGATGAAATCACCAGCGCGCATGCGCTCGTGCTGGTGGAGTGGCCGGAGCGTGCCGGCGATCGCCTGCCGAAGCACACCGTGCCGCTCGACCTCGAATACGTGCCGGGCGACGACTCGCGGCGCATCCTGTTCGCGGGATGAGCACCACGGTCAGGGCGCTCACACTCGTGCTCGATGCGTCGGCATCGCTGGGCACCGTCGCGATGCTTGACGGCGCCGCCGTGTTGTCGGAGGGCGAAACGCGCATGCGCGGCGAGTCGGGCGAGCGGTTGTTGCCGGCCGCCATGTCTGCGCTCGAGGCTGCAGATGCGACTATTGTCGACGTGGCCGAAGTGGTGTGCGGTGACGGGCCCGGGGGATTCACGGGATTGCGCATTGCGGCGGGAGTGGCCAAGGGCCTCTGCGTTGCGCGCGCATTGCCGCTGTTTGCCGTTTCGAGCCTGATGCTTGGCATCGCGGGAATGCGCCCGTTTCCCCCGCCGGGACGGTACCTCGTCGCGCTGGATGCGATGCGGGAGGAACTGTTCGTGCTCGAAGTGACGGTCAAGGCAGACGGCACGGTGGTCGCCGGCAGGGAGCAGCGAATGCCCGTCGCGGACGCGCAGGCGTTGGTGGCGCGCGAAGGACTCGCACCGGCAGGCGGCGAATCGCTGATCGTGCAGCCGCATGCGCGCGGTCTCGCGGCGCTGCGCGAGCGGGCACCCGCGCAGATACGCCCGGTGGCGCTCGATTCGTGGGAGCCCGCCTACGGCCGGAAGGCCGAAGCGCAGGAGAAATGGGAAGCGGCGCATGGGCGGGCACTTGCATGAGGGAAACGCGATCGGAGCACGGAAATGCCGCGCGTGCCGCTCGGCCACCGGCAGGCGCTGTGACCCTGCGCACGGCGCGGCAAGGCGACGTCCGCGCCATCTGCGAAATAGAGGACCTCTCCTTCGCGGATCCCTGGACCGCCACCTCGTTTACTACGCTCATCACTGATTCGCGCGTCGATTTTCGCGTTGCGGAGGATTCCGGCAGCGTTGTCGGATACGTGATACTCTGGTCCGTGCTCGACGAGTCTGAACTCGCGAATATCGCGGTCGCGCCAGAGGCGCGGGGACGCGGGTTGGGTGCGCTCCTGCTCGACGCGGTCCTTCATAGCGCGCATGCGGCGGGGTCCGTGACGACGCATCTCGAGGTGCGGGAGTCAAACGTGGCGGCACGCGCGCTGTACGCGTCCCGCGGCTTCTCGGAGGTCCGGCGCCGGAAGGGCTATTACCGGAGGCCGGAGGAGGACGCCGTCGTCATGGCGAGGAACTCCGAATAATCGGCACGGCGGAGCAATGGAAGAATCCGCCCGGAGATGGTAGGTTTGCGTCTGGATTTAACTACAACGGTAGGATGATCGGCGAGGGCCCTAAGTACTCTCGCCAGGAGGAAGTCGTGAGCAGAAGCTTGAACAAGGTGACGTTGATCGGAAATCTGGGAAGCGATCCCGAAGTCCGCTCGACGACAGGTGGCAATCGCGTGGCGACGTTCTCGCTTGCGACGAGCCGGCAGTGGAACGATCAGGGTGGGCAGAAGCAGGAGAAGACCGAGTGGCACCGCTGCGTCGTCTGGAATTCCAAGGGCTCGCAGCTTGCCGATATCGTCGAAAAGTACGTGAAGAAGGGTGACAAGCTCTTCGTCGAAGGTCGCATCGAGTACCGCCAGTGGCAGGACAAGGAGAACCAGACACGCTACAGCACCGAGATCAACGTCCGCGAGCTCATCATGCTCGGCGGCGCGAAGGGTGGTGGCGGCGACTTCGATGGTGAGAGCACGGCCGCGCGCAGTCGTGCGCCGAGCCGGGCGAAAGCCGGCGCGACAGGCGCCGCCGCGGGTGGTGCGCCGACCGAAGAGTTCGAGGACTTTCCCGGCGCACTCGAGGAAGAGGACGACGATCTTCCGTTCTGAGGTGCACAACAGCCTTGAACAGTGAACGGGGTGTGACCTCGTTCACTGTTTTCTTTTTCCCTCCCGCTACATTTTCGCCGTGCCCGAACTGCGCGTGCCGGTGACGGTCGTGATGCCGACGTTGAACGAGGCCGACCGCATGGTGCCCTCGCTCGAGGCCATGCAGCCCGCCGACGAGATCATCGTCGCCGACGGCGGGTCGCACGACGACACCGTGCGGATCGCCGAAGCGCACGGCGCTCGCGTGGTCATCCACAAAGGCGGATCGATCGGGGCGCAGCGCAACGCCGCCATCGCGGAGGCGCGGAATGCCTGGGTGCTCGCCCTCGATGCGGATGAGCGTCCCACGCCGGAACTCTGGGCGGAAATCGCCGCCGTCGTACGGCAGCCGCAGCATCGCGCCTACCAGCTGCGCATGCGGAATTTCTATCTCGGACGCGAGCGCTCACGCGGCCGGTGGGGGCGCGACTGGCACGTACGGCTCTTCACCAGCGATCATCGTTTCGACGCCGAACGCGTGCACGAAGGACTGAGGGTCGACGGCCCGACCGGAGTGCTGTTGAACCCCGCGCTGCACTATCCGTATCGCGACCTCGCGCATCACCTGCGCAAGATGGACGTCTACGCGCGTTGGGGTGCCGAGGACCTGCACGCGCGCGGACGACACGCCTCACTGGCTGACCTGTCGCTTCGCCCGGCGTGGCGATTCGTCCGCGACTATTTTGTCCATGGCAGCGTGCTCGATGGCGAATACGGGTTCCTGAACTCCGCGCTCACCGCCTACTCCGCCTTTCTCAAGTACGCGCATCTCTGGGCGATGGAGCACGACCGCAGCGTGCGGGAGTGAGGCTTCCGATCCTGATGTTTCATAAGGTGGACGAAACGCCCGCTGGCGCTCGCCACCCGGGTAACTACGTCTCACCCGCGCTGTTCGACGAGCTCCTCGGAGCACTCCGCACGTGGGGCTACGCGTCGATCACGCTCGAGCAGTGGCTCGCGTGGCGCAACGGGAAGGGCACACTTCCCGAACGGCCCGTCGTCATCACGTTCGATGACGGCTATCGGAGCAACCGCGATATCGCCTGGCCGATCCTCAAGCGACACGGCTTCAGCGCCACGATTTTTCTTGTTTCGGACTACCTTGGCCGGACGAACGCGTGGGACGCGGACGAACTTCAGGAACCGCTGCTGACCGCGGCCGATGTTCGCGAGCTGCGCGCAGAAGGCATGGCGTTCGGATCCCATACGCGAACGCACGTCGCCCTGCCGCACCTCGACCGTGACGCAGCCTTCGCGGAATTGCGGTTGTCGCGGGAGGCGCTCGAGGCACTCCTGCACGAACCGGTGCGTGTGCTTTGTTACCCGTACGGCAAACAGAACGCGCAGGTCCGAAAAGTGGCGCTGGAAGCTGGGTACGACGCGGCAGTCCGGGGTCTTGGGAGGCTCAATGCGAAGGGACAGGACCCGCTCGAACTCCGGCGAATCAAGCTCGACAATCGGAGTTCGGCAGGCTGGCTCCGCTGGGAGCTGTTTCGCCTGCGGTGGATGATGTTCGGGTAGTGCCGTAACCTTGGGGGTCTATCGCTCGTCTGTTGAACGACTTGCGACGTTTGACAAATCCGAGCGCGCCCGCTTTGGCGCGCACGACGCGGAGATTCGCGCATGCTTCGATCAACAGTCCTGAAGTCCGCAGCACGGGGAATTATCGGTACGGTCGCGCTTGCAGTAGCGCTTCCGGCCCAACAGCCGCCTGCTGCCCAGAGCGAGGTCGCACAAACGGGCACGTACACCGTGAAGGACGGCGATACGCTCTGGGACATCGCGCGCCAGTTCCTGGGCGATCCCTTCCTGTGGCCGGAGATTTACCGGCTGAACACGGACGTGGTTGAAGACCCGCATTGGATTTATCCCGGTGAGCTCCTACGCCTTGGGGCCGGAGGGCCGGTCGCCGAGAATCCACCGGTCGAAGGAATGCCCGTGGCGCCGGTAGCCGAGCGTCGGACGGTGTTTTCGGAGGAGGAGTCCGTTCGGCAGATGAGTGACCCCCGCCTGCTCGCGGCCTACGGCTACAGAGGACCGGCAGTCCGTCCCGGCGAGTTTCTCGCGGCGCCATTTGTCGATCGCATTGGCGGTCCTTCGGAAGTCGGCCGCATCTCATACGTTGGTGACGTGGCGCGTGTGGCGCGCGAGCGCACGGCCGAGTACACGCCGCTGCATCTCGGCGATGTCGTGACGCTCGAGATGAAAAGTCCGACGACGGTGGGCGCAAAGTTCCTCGCCTTCTCGCTCGGAGAGATCATTCGCGACGCGAAGCTGAACGACATCGGGCAGATCGTGCGCCCGGTAGGCATCGTGCGGGTGGATCGTGCGACGCCGGGCCAGCCGGCGATCGCGATGGTCACGCATCAGTTCCACCGCATGCTGCTCGATCAGGGCCTTCTGCTCGTCCCGCAGCCACCAAGGGATTCTGCGAAGCCGGCGAGTGTTGCCGGCGGCCAGACGTTCCGCGCCCTGTACGTCGTGTCTGAGCCCGCGCTGACGACGGTCTCGAACTACATCGTGATCGACGCCACGTCAAAGGACCGGCTTCGCCCGGGTGATCGTGTAGCGTTTTACCGCGCGCCGCGTACGACGGAGAGTGGACAGGACATCGCGGAGAGCGAGATCGCGCGCGGGCAGGTGATCCGCGTCACTGCGTATGCGACGACCGTGATGGTGATTGGCCAGCAATACACGGATCTTGGTGTGGGCACGTTGACGCGGCTCGTCGCCAAAATGCCCTGACCGCCTCGCGCCGGTTACATTCCTCGCGCGCGGGGATGTGGCGCGACGTTCCTGAAACTCCCCTCGTCGGTGCTGCCGGCGCCGCAGACGCGGCGCCGTTCGCGCTTCGAGGCTCCGTGCATTCGACTTACGCCTCTCCACTTCGCTGAGCTCATCCGCTTGATGTCCAGGCCGTATTCAGCGCCGCGCTTGATCGCGGCGCGCCGCGCATGACCCGCCGCGCACTTGTAACCGGCGGCGCCGGCTTCATCGGCTCCCACGTCACCGACGCGCTCACGGCATCGGGGTACGAGGTCGAAATCCTCGATAACTTCGCGAGCGGGAAGGAGAACAACCTGCCGGCGGGCGTTCCGGTGCATCGCGTGGATGTGTGCGAACCGGAGGCCACGACCGTGATTCGCGAGGGCCGGTTCGACGTGATCTGCCACCTCGCGGCGCAGATTGATGTGCGCAAGAGCGTGGACGATCCCGTCTACGATGCACGCGTCAACATCCTGGGCGCACTGAATCTGATGGAAGGCGTGCGCGCT
>JBKJKH010000161.1:0-5142 GCA_046597595.1 Gemmatimonadaceae bacterium | reverse complement strand
GCTGCGCGATTCGGAGCGTGCCGTGCGCGCATTGGGCGAGAAGCTCAAGGTCGTGACGACATCGGAGGATGGGCTCGAGTTGCTCCAGCGCCGGGTGGAAGCGCTCGTCGAGGAGCGTCGCACGTTGCAGAAGAAGCTCGACGAAGCTGTGAAGGGGGGCGGGGGCCCGCTCCAGGCGCTGATGGCGTCGGCGACGAGCGTGAATGGCGCGCGCCTCGTGACGGGGGAAGTCGCAGCAGAGGACGCGAAGACGCTACAGAATCTCGGAGATGCCCTGCGCGAGCAGCTGGGTAGCGGGGTAGGGGTGCTGGCAGCGACATTCGCAGAGGGCAAGAATTCACTGCTCGTGGTGGTCACGGACGATCTTCGCGACCGCGGCGTGCGTGCCGACGTCATCGTCCGGGACGTCGCGGCAGTCGGCGGCGGGCGAGGCGGTGGCAAGCCCCACATGGCGCAGGCAGGCATGCCGGACGTGGCCGGCATGCGGGCGGCGCTCGAAAGCGCACGAGACTTGATTCGCGCAAAACTCACTGAACATTCATGACGCTCGACGAGTGGCTGACCCGCCGTGATCCGGCTCCTCCGCCGGCACTGGCGTCCCGCCTCACCGCAATGACGCGGTCACTTCCCGCGGACACGCCGCAGCGCGCGAGTGATGCGCTGCTCGGGGCCGCGGAGCATATCCTTACGGACCTCCTCCCCGCAGGCTGTGGTTCTCGCGCCAGCGCAATCGATCTCCTCGTCGCGGACGCACTCGTGACGTACGCATTCGAAGCGGCAGCCGACGCGCCGGACATGCTCGAACACCAGGCGACGATGGCAATGTCGCGGTTGGCCGCGTTCGCGGGGGTTCGATGACACGCACTCCCGACGTCATCGCCAGGCTCAGCGATAGCGGAGGACTCGCGATCCTTGTCGATCCGGGGCGGACTTCGTCCGACGACGCCAGTGAACTGGCGCGCCGCGCGGCCGACGAGGGCGTCTGCGCCATGCTCCTCGGAAACAGCTTTGGCGGGAACGAGTCGGTCGTCGATGTCGCGCGCGCATTGCGGCGTGGCGCCCCGGCATTGCCGTTGCTCCAGTTCCCCAGCACCGCCGCCCAGCTGATTCCCGATGTGGATGCCGTCCTGCTGCTCTCGCTCGTCTCGGGCCGGAACCCGCAGTATCTCATCGAGGAGCATGTGCGTGCGGTGCCGTTCTTCGCGAGGCATCCACAGGTGCACGCGATCAGCACGGCATACTGCCTCATCGACGGGGGGCATGTCACGTCCGTGGAGGCAGTCAGCCAGACGCGGCCGCTTCCCGCCGACAAGCCAGAGCTGGTGGCGGCGCACGTCCGCGCTGCGACGTTGATCGGGATGCGCGCGGCGTATCTCGACGCGGGCAGCGGTGCACGGAAGCCGGTGCATGCATCCCTGGTCGCCGCAGCGCGGGCGTCCACCGACGGACTGCTGATCGTCGGAGGAGGCGTTCGCGATGCGGATGGCGTGCGCGCCGCGCGTGATGCCGGAGCCGATCTCGTCGTCGTCGGGACGCTGTTCGAGCGCGAGGGGATGCGTACGGTGCGTGAACTGGCGTTGGCGGCGGCGCGGTGACGGAATCCCGGGGCGGTGACAACTCCGCTCGCGAGCGGATTCGATCACGTCTCGCAGAACTGGCCGACACGGCGCAGCGCACCGCAGACCAGCAGACAGGGGCGATCGAGATCGCCCTCGAGATGATGCGCGACACCGTCACGCGTGGCGGGTTGCTGCTTTTCTGCGGGAACGGCGGCAGCGCGGCCGATGCCCAGCACATGGCGACCGAATATGTCGTGCGCTACATGAAGACCCGTCGAGCACTGCCCGCGATTGCCATCACCACGGATACGTCGCTGCTCACCGCAGCAGGCAACGACCTCGGTTTCGACCATATCTTCTCGCGCCAGGTCGAGGCGCTGGCGAAACCGGGCGACCTGCTCGTCGTGCACTCGACGAGTGGGAATTCACCGAATGTGTTGCGCGCCGCCGAAGCAGCGCGCGCAAAAGGGGCGAAGATCCTGGCCCTCACCGCGCGCGACGGTGGCGCGCTGGCGACGCTCGCCGACCATGCGATCGTGATCCCGACAGATCGCACGGACCGCGCGCAGGAAGTGCACCTCTGTATCCAGCACCTCATCTGCGAGCTGGTGGAGGAGGGACTGGACGCATGATCTCCCTGCGCGGCAAGCGCGCCCTCGTCACCGGTGGATCACGGGGCATCGGCGCGGCCACGGCACGGCTCCTTGGCGAGGCTGGCGCGGACGTTGGCATCGGCTACCGCAATCGCGCGAGCGATGCCGAGGCGGTCGTGCGCGGTCTCGCCGATCTTGGAGTACGCGCGTTTGCGCACGCCGCTGACCTCTCGTCCGGCGAAGGCACCGCAGACCTCTTCGAGCGCGTGCGACGCGAATTCGGTGGTGTCGACCTCGTCATTGGCTCGGCGGGCATCTGGCCGTCGGATGAGGCGCTCGTGGAGGAGATGGACGAGGAGCGCTGGCGCCGCACGATGCGCGAGAACGTGGATTCGATGTTCTTCACCGCGCGCGCAGCGGGAAGCGCCGTGGGGCCGGGTGGGCGGATCGTGCTCGTCGCGAGCACCGCTGCGCAACGCGGGGAAGCGATGCATGCCGATTATGCGGCGAGCAAAGGGGCAATGATCTCGTTCGTGAAATCGCTGGCCGTTGAGCTGGCGCCGCGGGACGTCACGGTGAATTGCGTTGCGCCCGGCTGGGTCGATACGGAGATGGTCGCGGGCGCCATGGCCGACGGGGGGCGCGAACGGATTGCCGCGGCGATCCCCCTCGGGCGTGTCGCAAGCGCGCGGGACATTGCGGGGCCCATCGTGTTCCTCTGCTCCGATCTCGCGCGCCATGTGACGGGCGAGGTGCTCAACGTGAATGGCGGCAGCGTGCTGTGCGGGTGACGAGGTGATCGCGCTCGTCTTCACGGGGGGCACGATTTCGATGCGGCACGACCCGCAGGCTGGTGGCGCGGTGCCGCAGCTCTCGGGGAAGGACATTCTTGCCGCGACGCCGATCATCAACGACATCGCCACCGTGCGCGCGGAGGACTGGGGCTCATACCCGGGGCCGCACATGTCCACCGAGCGAATGTGGGCGCTACGCAACCGGATCGGTGAGCTCGCGCACGATCCCGACATCGAAGGCATTGTCGTCACGCACGGCACTGATACCCTCGAGGAGTCGGCATACCTCGTCGCCCGCTCGCTCGCCGCGACGAAGCCGGTGGTCTTTACCGGGGCGATGCGGACCGCGAGCGACCCCGGATGGGAAGGACCGGCCAATCTCATCGATGCGGTCCGCGTTGCCGCCAGTCACGACGCGGAGGGCTACGGGTCTTTGGTGGTCATGGACGGCCGTATCTTCGCAGGAGTGGACGTTACAAAAGTCCACACACACCTGCTGGGCGCGTTCGAGAGCCCGGGCCTTGGGCCGGTTGGCGTGATCGACGATGGCACTGTCATCTTCCGGCGCTCGCTCCCGCCGCCGCCGTTGACGTTGTCTCCGGCCGAGCTCGCGGCGCCGGTGGATATTGTCTATGCCTGGCCCGGCGCAGATTCGCGCCTCATCGACGCCTCGCGGCGTGAGGCGCGCGGAATCGTCGTCGCGGCGTTAGGCCGCGGCAATGTGCCGCCCGCGATGGTCGGGGGCATGGAACGATGGATCGATGAGGGGAAGCCGGTGGTGCTCTCGTCGCGCGCGTCGCGCGGCCGGGTAGGCCGCACCTACGGATATCCTGGTGGCGGGCGGCGGCTCGCGGAGCTCGGTGTCATCTTCGCGGGTTCGCGACGCCCCCAGCAAGCCCGCATCGACCTCATGCTGGCGCTCGGCTTCGGACTCGCGATCCCGGAGCTGCGCGAGCTGTTCGAGGCGTGAGCGTGCAGGCACCTGCCGGAGTGCGGGAGCTCGCGGAGGCATTGGAGAACGACGGGCACGAGACGTGGTGCGTGGGCGGCGCCGTTCGCGACGCGCTTCTTGGCATCCGGCATTTGGACTGGGATCTCGCCACGTCCGCGACGCCCGATCAAGTCATGGCGCTCTTCGGGAGACGCCGCACCGTCCCGGTGGGTCTGAAGCACGGGACGGTTGGAGTGCGGGACCGCGGTGGCGTGCTGCATGAGGTGACGACGTTTCGTCGCGATGTGCACACCGATGGACGCCACGCAGAAGTCGAATTCGGTGTTTCTCTCGAGGATGATCTCGCCCGGAGAGACTTCACGATCAACGCGATCGCCTTTCATCCGTTGCACGGGGAGCTGCGCGACCCGTTCGAAGGGCGGAAGGATCTCGCGCGAAAGATCGTGCGTGCCGTGGGCGACGCCGAGGCGCGCATGCGCGAAGATCGCCTCCGTGCGCTGCGCGCAATGCGGTTCGCGGCACGGTTCGGGTTCGAGGTGGAGGATGCCACGTGGAGCGCCGTCGCCGGCTCTGCCTCGTCGCTGACCCGGCTGTCCGCCGAGCGCGTCCAGCAGGAACTCGTCAAGACGATGGAGCAGGTGCGCTTCCCATCGAGCGCGCTGCGATTGTGGCAATCGAGTGGGGCGCTCGGAGTCCTCATCCCTCCGCTGGCGCGAGTCCCCGACGAGTGCGTGAACGCCCTCGATCACGTGGGGTGGCCCGAGGCGACAGGGCGACCGGAGGTTCGGGAGTCACGCACGCTGCTGCGGCTGGCGGTCCTGTGCACCGGAATGAAGGCCGACGCTGTCTCCCGCGCATTGCGCGACCTGCGTTTCTCCAACAACCGCATTGACTGGATCGCTGCGTTGGTCCGACAGTGGCATACCCTGGGTGCCGGCCTGATCAGCGCGGCTGGCGTACGCGACGGCAACGACGGGCCGCTGCGTCTCCTCGTCTCGCAGGCGGGACGCACGCATTTCGCGGCACTCGTACGGGTCGCAACTGCGCGGTGGCGCGCGGCGCGGGGAGACGTGCCGTCCTTCGGGGACGTCGCCACCCTCTACCGGCGAGGCGTCCGCATCGCGTATCGGGACCCCATTTCGCTGGCCGATCTCGCCGTGGACGGCAACGATCTTGTGGCAGCCGGACTCCCGCCGGGGCGGGTAGTGGGACAGATTTTACGGCTATTGCTCGACGCGGTGATC
>JBKJKH010000128.1:0-3913 GCA_046597595.1 Gemmatimonadaceae bacterium | reverse complement strand
TCCGCAGCAGGAAGCGCTCTCGCACCAGTCGTACGAGTGGACGCTGGCGCACACGTCCGAAGCGACGAAGCACGCGTTAGGCGCACTTCCGTTCCGGTGCGACGTGCGGCCATTGGGTGGACATGTCGCGGGACCAACGATGATCCTCGTCCACGGCACACCGCTGAACAACCTCACGTACTGGACGGAAGACCGGAGCGACGAGTTCTGCGCGAAGATGGCGGAGGCCGCCAGCGCGCGAAGCGGCGACATCATCGCGTTTGGGCATACGCATCGTCCGTGGCATCGCGTGGTCGGGGGAGTGCATCTGGTCAACGCGGGAAGTGTTGGCCGGCCCAAGGACGGGGACTGGCGTGCCGGCTATGCGCTAATCACACTCGACGGATCCCGTGTGCATGTGGAACAGGTGCGTGTTCCGTACGATCTCGAGGAGACGGCGCGCGCGATCCATGCGAGCGCGCTTCCCGACGAGTTTGTGGATTTCCTGCGCTCTGGCGGCGCACCGGTCGCGAGGACGGGATGATGAGGGAGCGAGCACTGGAATCAGGAATCGTCGTGCGCCCGGCGCGCGCCGATGAGCTCG
Organism: Gemmatimonadaceae bacterium; assembly: GCA_046597595.1. Classification (GTDB taxonomy): domain Bacteria; phylum Gemmatimonadota; class Gemmatimonadetes; order Gemmatimonadales; family Gemmatimonadaceae; genus JBKJKH01. The sequence goes on along the minus strand of JBKJKH010000128.1, from coordinate 3,330 downwards.
AGACGATAGAACGGCTTCTTGTCGCAAGCGCGCTTCCCGTAGCGGGCGTGGCGGAAGCGATGGAGCATTTTGTGGTGGCCGAGCATGGGGGAGCGATCATCGGCGTGACGGGACTGGAGCGGCGGGGCGCATACGCACTCCTGCGCTCGGCGGCGGTCGCGCAGGAATGGCGCGGAAAGGCTGTCGGCGCCGAGCTGGTGAGGCGTGTGATCAGCGAGGCGGAGCGAAATGGAGTGACTGCGCTCTACCTGCTCACGACGACTGCCGAGGGATATTTCCCTGCGTTCGGCTTTTCCCAGGTAGAGCGGGAGGCTGTGCCGGAGGAGATCCGAAGCACCGTGGAATTCATGGATGCGTGTCCGGCCAGCGCGATTGCAATGGAGCGGATGCTGTAGCGGACGCCGTGGCCGTCGTATGTTGTGTAGCCGGGGATACGCCGCGCTTGTTGAAACTGAGGGTCCTGATCCACTGAGCCACCGAGCGACCGACAGCTTCTCGCCTCGAGTGCTCACGGTGTTCCCGGCGACGAGAGAAACTGTCGGTCGTTCAGTGCTTCAGTAGTTCAGTCCATCAGTAATCGCGCAGTGCAATCTGGCGATAGTCCGTGCGGTGTCCCTGAAGTAGCGCAGCCTCCTCCATCCCGCCACAGTGCTCGCGGAATTCGGCTCGATCGCCGCACTGCTCGCGACCGCCGGGATTCTCCTCGCGGTCAGCGTGATTTTCGGAAAGGCCAGCGAGCGCGCGGGCCTTCCCGTTGCGCTCGTCTTCCTGGCTGTGGGAATGCTTGCGGGGAGCGAGGGGATCGGACGCATCCCGTTCGACGACTACCGCTACGCATACAATCTCGGCACCGTCGCGCTGACGATGATCCTGTTCGACGGCGGGTTGAATACGCCGTGGAGTCATGTGCGCCGCTACGGCGCGCCGGCGGGCATACTGGCGACACTCGGCGTGGTCGGAACGGCAGGGCTGGTCGCGTTCGTCACGCACCAACTCGGATTCCCCTGGTCCTTCGCGCTGCTGCTCGGCGCCGTGGTGTCATCGACGGATGCGGCAGCGGTGTTCTCGGTGATTCGCGGAAGCCGATTGAACCTTTCCAAGCGCGTCACAGTCACGCTCGAGGCGGAGTCGGGGATCAACGATCCGGTCGCCGTCATCCTCACGACCGTCCTGACGACGAACCTGCTGCGCCCCGTCGAGGGCCTTGGCGTTACGCTCGCGGTGCACGTCGTGCGCGAGATCGTGGTGGGCCTGGCGATGGGCATTGCGCTCGGGTATGTCGCGCGATTGCTGCTCGTGCGCCTGCGATCGACATCGAGCGGGCTCTATCCGATCGTCACGACCGCGTTTGCGTTTTCCTCCTATGGACTGACGGCACTCGTGGGGGGCAGCGGGTTTCTCGCCGTCTATGTCGCGGCGCTGGTGATTGGCCATGGCCAGATCCCCTTCCGGACCGGCATCGTGCGCGTGCACGATGCGCTCGCGTGGCTGAGCCAGATCACGATGTTCCTGGTGCTGGGACTGCTCGTCGCACCGAGCCGCGTGCTCGAGATTGCCGTACCGGGGGTGGCGATCGCGCTGTTCCTCGCGTTCATCGCGCGCCCGGTGGTCGTTGCGCTCTGCCTCGCGCCGTTCCGGTATCCGCTTGCAGAGGTTGGCTACATCGGCTGGGTAGGCCTCCGCGGCGCAGTGCCGATCATTCTGTCGACGATTCCTGTGCTTGCCGGCGCTCCCGGCGCACAGCGGTTGTTCGATCTTGTGTTCTTCATCGTGGTCGTGAACGCGATCATCCCCGGCGCGACGGTGGCCTGGATCACGCGGCGATTGGGGCTGGAGGAGGGCGATGTCCCCTCTCCTCCCGCGATGCTGCACATCGAGTCGATGTTGCCGTTAGGCGGTGACCTGATGTCGTTCTATGTGGACGAAGACCTCGCAGTGGCGGGTGCTTCGCTGGCGGACCTGCCGTTCCCCGAGGGGGCAGCGGTCACCCTCATGCTGCGTGGTGACCAGCTGCTGCCGCCCAAGGGATCGACGGTGATCATGCCCGGGGATCACGTGTACGTGTTCTCGCGCGCAGAAGATGCGCCGGTGATCCGGCTGATGTTCGGGCAGCCCGAGGAGCCGTAGGCGAACGAGGTTCAGCTCGGATTACGCGGGGAGGTTGTGGCGATCTCACCCCCTCCCCGCGCGCATCCAGGAGCGGTTACGACACCTTCACTTCGATCTTGCGGGGCAATGCAGAGGGTGCCTTGGGCACGCGCACGGTGAGCACGCCCTCCGCGAAGCGGGCCTCGATCTTCTCGCCGTCCACGTATTCCGGCAGGCGAATAGCGCGCGCAAACGTCCCGCCGATGCGCTCGGCGCCGTGGACGCGGAACTCCGAACCGTTCTTTTCCGGCGTCTGCAGCGGCCACTCCCGCGTGCCGCGAATGGTGAGCGTGTTGCGCTCGAAGCTGATCTCGACGTTGTCGGATTTCACCCCGGGAAGGTCCGCCTCGACGACATAGGCCTCGCGCGTCTCATAGGTGTCGGTGGCCGGATACCACACGCGCGCATCATTGCTGCGGCGGGGGGTGTCGCGGTCGAACGTTTCATCCATTACGCGGGTGAGGCCGAGCATGCGGTCGAGCATGGTGTGGGAATTGTTGCCGTACATTTTCTCCTCGCCTGAGTCTGGGTGACTGGCGGCGCACCTCGCGCCGCGTGACCTCCGGGAAAAGCAGTCCCCGTGCCGATGGGGTGTGCCGAAATGGCAAAAATTCGAGCGGGGGAACTGCCCAGACTGCCGGGGGACGCTGTCAGATTGGCCGCCTGATGTACGACGTGGTTCAGGCGGCCACGGCGGCCACGGATGCCACGGCTGCCACGGCGGCCACGGATGCCACGGCGGCCACGGATGCCACGGATGCCACGGATGCCACGGCTTCCACAGATGCCATGGACGGTTCCGTCACCCACGGCCCGATATCACTACACCCCCCGCGCATGCTGCGCGCAGGCAGGCTGTTTTCGCTCAAGTTGGCGGGGGCTGAGCCGATACTCGGAGAGACGAGGTTCCCCCTCCACATCAGAGCCGAAACATGTCCCAGGTATTGGAGCGCTCGCGTGTACTGATCGTGGATGACGAGGACGCCAACGTCTCAATCCTCAACCGGATCCTTCGGCACTCCGGGTGTACGGAAATCACAGTCGCCCGGACGGCAAGCGAAGCCGTCGCGGGCTTCATCCATGCCCGGCCGGACATTGTCCTGCTCGACCTGCACCTGCCCGATGCCAGCGGACTTGATGTTCTCGAGCGACTGAATGCGCTCATCCCCGCCGATGACATGG
>JBKJKH010000116.1:0-2804 GCA_046597595.1 Gemmatimonadaceae bacterium | reverse complement strand
CGCACAGGTCGTTGGCCGTCTGCCCCGCACACGCTTTACCACCGAGGAAGTCTGGATCCACCCGAGCGGCAAGTATGCCTATCTCGGATCCGGAAGCGGGGGCGACGTGATGTACGCAATCGACATCAGCAACCCCGCCAAGCCTACCGTCACGGACTCGATCATCGCGAACACCCGCCGCGTCAACGACATCATGACAACGCCGGACGGGAAGTTCCTCGTCTTCACGCGAGAGGGCGCGTCAGACCGGAAGAACGGTATCGTCATCGCCGAGCTGTCCGATCCTGCGCATCCGAAACCGATCTCCGAATTCACCGAGGGCGTCACCGCCGGCGTCCACTCCGCCTTCGTGTACCGGCAGGAAAAGTTTGGCACGCATGTGTACATCACCAACGATGGAACCGGCGCACTGCACGTCATTGACCTCAGCGATCCGTACAAGCCGAAAGAAGTCGCGCAGTGGAAGACCGCGCGCCCCGACGCGGGGCGCACGCTGCACGACATCGATATCCAGAACGGGCTGCTGTATGCGTCGTACTGGAACGATGGCCTGATCATTCTCGACATCGGGAACGGGATAAAGGGCGGCTCGCCATCGAACCCGCAGCTCGTCACACAGTTCAAGTACGATCTCAACGATCTCTACCGGCAGGTCGAAGCGAGCGGTGGGAGCGGCTTCATCCGCGGAACGCACACTGCGTGGCGCCACAAGAACTACGTCTTCATTGCCGATGAGGTCTTCCCGGCGAGCGGCCTGCAGGGCGGCAAGGATGCGTCAGCGGGGAGGGCGTACGGCCGGATGCAGGTGATCGACGTCAGCGACCTGGACCACCCGAAGAGCGTGGCCTGGTATGAGCCCGAATACGGCGGCGTGCACAATGTGTGGGTCGCGGGAGACACGCTCTACATGGGCGCGTACAATGGCGGCTTTCGCGCGTTCGACGTCAGTGGCGAGCTGCGTGGCGATCTCCGCGCCCAGGCGCGCGAGATGGTGCATGTACACACGGCAGACAAGGATGGCTTTGTACCGAACGCCGCGATGACATGGGGCGTTGTCGTGAACCCGGTCGACGGCCTCGCCTACGTCAACGACATGTACAACGGATTGTGGATTGTGAGGTTGTTGCCGCAGCGCGAAAAGGTCGTGCAGTAGCCGTTCGGCACCATGACGTGGTGACGAGGTCGTCTATCGCACGTTCCTGTACATCAACTCCAGCAGCTCGTCGTACATCGCATCCGCTTCACTCTCGCCCGCGCGTATGGCCGACGTCGCGCAATGCTTCAGATGGTTGCGCATCAGCTCCCGTCCGACGGCGCGAAGTGCCTCGTGCACCGACGCAATCTGCGTCATGACGTCAGCGCAGTAGCGGTCCTCCTCGACCATTTTCTGGAGGCCGCGCACTTGCCCTTCAATGCGGCGGAGGCGCGTGAGGTTTCGCGCCTTCCCGTCCCCGCTCACGCCCACCGCCTTGCGCTTCATCGCGCTCATCGGGCCAATGCTCCAGTGGAATCCAATGACAGCTGCGTCGCGCGCAACCGGAGGCTGTTCATCACCACGCTTACCGAGCTGAACGCCATCGCCGCGCTCGCGAGAATGGGGCTCAGCAGGATGCCGAAGATCGGATACAGCGCGCCCGCCGCGATGGGAATGCCAATCACGTTGTAGGCGAACGCCCAGAACAGGTTCTGCTTCATGATGCGCATCGTGCGGCGCGACAGCGCGATCGCCTGGACTGCACTGCGCAGGTCACCGCGCACCAGGACGATGTCGCCAGCCTCCGTCGCGATATCCGACCCCGTGCCGATCGCCATTCCGACATCGGCCATTGCAAGCGCCGGCGCGTCGTTCACGCCATCGCCGACCATCGCCACGACCTTGCCCGCGCCCTGAAGCCGCTGAATCTCCGCGACCTTGCCCTCGGGCAGGACACCGGCCACCACCCACTCAATACCAACACTCTTCGCGATGGCCTCCGCCGTCGTGTGGTTATCGCCGGTGAGCAGCAGCGTCTCGATGCCCATCGCACGCAGTGCCGTGATCGACTCCTTCGATGTCGGGCGGATGGGATCTGCTATCGCGAACATCCCCGCCAGCGTCTTGTCCACCAGCACATAGACGAGCGTCTTGGCCTCCACTGCGAAACGCTGCGCATCTGCCTGCATCGCGGAGACATCAATGCCGCGGCCCTGCATCAAGTCCTCGTTGCCAACCACCACCGTACGGCCATCCACCGTTCCCGACGCACCGCGCCCCGTGATCGAGCGAAACAATCCTGGCTTCGAGAGCGCCAGCGACATCTCCTGTGCCGAACGAAGAATGGCGTCGGCGAGGGGGTGCTCACTCATGGACTCGAGCGATGCCGCCAATCGCAGGAGTTCGCGTGTTCCCTGCTCACCCACGAACGCACCATTCTGCGCCGCAACCATATCCGTGACCTTCGGCCTGCCCTCGGTGACGGTGCCCGTCTTGTCGAGCACCACCACTGTTACGTCGCCCGCACGCTGCAGGACCTCCCCTCCCTTGATCAACGCCCCCAGCTCGGCGCCGCGCCCCGTTGCGACCATGACGGCCGTCGGCACAGCGAGACCCATGGCACACGGGCAGGCGATGATGAGCACCGCGACCGCCGCTGCAAATGCCCGCACGACAGGGGCAGTGTCCGCCGTGACATACCACGCAACAAACGTGGCGACCGCGATCGACAGGACCACCGGCACGAAGATGCCGCTGATCCGGTCCGCGAGCCGCTGGATCGGCGCGCGCGAGCCCTGCGCGTCGCGCATCAGGCGCACCATTCGCGAGA
>JBKJKH010000525.1:0-7181 GCA_046597595.1 Gemmatimonadaceae bacterium | reverse complement strand
CGACTACCTGACGGCGGCCGAACAGCTCGAGACGGCGCCGTCGTTAGGCAGCGAGGGGCCGCTGTGAGGATCAACAGCCTCCGGCTCCAGAACTTCCGGCAGCACCAGAGCGCGGTGATCGAGTTCGGCGACGGCGTCACCGGCATCATCGGCCCCAACGGGGCGGGGAAGTCCACCATCCTCGAAGCCATTGCCTGGGCGCTCTATGGCAATTCGGCCGCCCGCGGGACCCGCGACTCGATCCGGTTCTCCCGCTCGGTCGCCGGGACCCCGGTGCGGGTCGAACTGGACTTCGAGCTGGCGGGCCACCGCTACCGGGTCGTCCGCCAACTCACCAGCGCGCAGGTCTATCTCGACAACGCCTCGGCACCCATCGCGAGCTCCTTGACGGGCGTGAGCGAGCTGCTGCAGCGCAAGCTCGGCATGACGCGTTCGGAGTTCTTCAACACCTACTTCACGGGCCAGAAAGAGCTGAACGTGATGGCGGCCATGGGGCCGACCGATCGCGCACAGTTCCTCTCCCGCGTGCTCGGGTACGAACGGCTCCGCTCGGCGCAGAAGCTCGCGCGCGAGCGGCGGCTCATCATCACCGCTGAAGCGACGGGACTCAAGGGGGCGCTGCCTGATCCCGAGACCGTCGAACGCGCGCTGGAGGGCGCCGAGGACCGGCTGAGAGTCGCGATAGTGAAGCGCGGGGACGCGGAGCGCCTGCACACGGTCGCGACAACAGCCCTCGCCGAGGTCAGTCCGCGATGGGAAGCGCTGCAGCGCGAACGCGATCGCCTGCAGGAGCTCACCGCCGAGCTTCGGGTGGCCGAGAGTGAGGAAGTTGGTTTCTCACGTGACGTGGAGCGGCTGTCCAGGGCGCTCGAGGAAGCGAAAGCCTCGCAGCTCGAGCTCGAGGCCCTCCGCGTCACGCTCGAACCCTATGCGCGCGCGATGGCGGAATTCCAGCGGCTCGAGAAGCTCGCACGCGAGGAAGGACGGCGCGCGACACTCGCTGAAACGGTCCGCGTGATCAACGACGAGCTTGCGCGTCTCGCTGAGCGCGCTGAGAAAGTCGAAGATGCACCGGTTGTCGAGCAAGCGACGACAGTTGAGCTCGAGACACGACGCCGCGAGCTCGACGTGGTGCAGCTTGATCTCGAGGAGCGTCGTACGCTCTGGGTTCGCGACCGGCAGGAGGCGGAAACGAAGCGCGATGACCTTCGACGCGCATACGCGGAGCTGCAGACACAACGCGAGCAGCTTGTCGCGCTTGGCGAGGAAGGCATCTGCCCTACCTGCACGCGTCCTCTTGGTGCCAACTATCGAACGGTGCTCGACGATGTCGACGAAAAGCTAGCGACGATCGTGGTCGACGGCCGCTACTTCGCCAACCGGCTCGAGCAGCTCGAGAAGGTGCCCGACGAATTGCGGATGCTCGAGGAGCGCCGGAAGGAGTTGGCGACTACGCAGAGTGCGCTCGAACGAAAACTCGCAAAGTGCCAGGCTGCGGTGCAGGAGCGCCTGATGATTGCGCGCGAGATCGAGGCAAAGACGCGGCGGCACACGAGCGTCAGCGCGGAGCTCGCGGAGATCCCCGCAGGCTATGATGCCACGCGGCATGGCGCACTGAAGGGAGAAGTGGAGCGCCTTGCCGCGGTGGATGCACGCGCGGCCCGCATCAGCGCGATGGTGGAACGCGAGCCGCAGACACGCCGCGAGTATGATCTCGCCGTCAAGCAGCTGGGCTACGTCCAGGAAAAACACCAGGGATTGCGCGCGAAGCACGAGGTGCTCGCATTTGATGAGGAGCGCTTCGGGCGCGCGAAGGCCGAGTACGAAGGGGCCGCGACACATGCGCGCGCGGTTGAGCTCACGCTGGTCAAGGCGAAGGGTGAAGAGGATGCGTCACGCATGGCGGCCGAGAGCGCGCGGCGCGCATCGAGCGAACTTGGGGCGATGCGTGGAAAACTCGATGACCTTCAGCGCCGCAAGCGCCTGCACGACGAGATCGATCGCGCCTACAGCGACCTTCGCACGGAGCTCAACTTCCAATTGCGCCCGGAAGTGTCGGAAATTGCCAGTGCGTTTCTCGCGCAACTCACCGATGGCCGGTATGCGGAGCTGGAACTGGACGACCAGTACAACGTCGTGGTGCTGGAGGACGGGACGCCGAAGCCGGTCATCTCGGGAGGCGAGGAGGACCTTGCGAACCTGGTGCTCCGGCTTGCGATCTCCCAGATGATCGCCGACCGCGCGGGCCAGAACTTCTCTCTGCTGATTCTCGACGAGGTGTTCGGGTCGCTGGACGAAGTGCGGCGCGCCACGGTGATGGAACTACTGCGGCGTCTCCAGGACCGGTTCGAGCAGGTCATCATCATCACGCACATCGAGAACGTGCGAGAGGGGCTGGACCGCGTGATCACGGTCCGCTACGACGAGACGACGGGCGCGGCGGTGGTGGAAGGAGGCCGGCTTTTCGACGCGGGCGAGTCGGATGCTGACGATCTCACTGCCGACGCGGAGGCGCTGCCTTCCGCCGGCGCGGGGGAGGCGGCCTGATGGCGGTTGCGCGCAGCTGGCGGCAGACGCCCGCAGACGGTCCGCATCCCGTGCGGCCTGCGGACATTGCCGGGCTCAATGCGGTTTTCAGCGAGGCCTTCACGGAGCGCTATCGTCGGGATGGCATGGTAGGCGTGCGCGTGCCGCTGCTCAGTCCCGCGATCTGGCGCTATGCGATCGAAGATGCTGGTGAGGGCGCAATGCTGTGGCGTGGAACCCGGGACGAGATAGTCGCCTTCAACGTCGCGCATCGCAGTGGCGTGGAGGGGTGGATGGGTCCCCTTGCCGTGACGCCCGAGTCTCAGGGGTCGGGACTCGGAAAGGAGATTGTGCGCGAGGGCATCGAATGGCTGCGCAAGGAGGGCGCGCGCATCATTGGCCTGGAGACGATGCCGCGCACCATGGACAACATCGGCTTCTACGCCCGCCTGGGTTTCATTCCCAGCCGCCTGACCGTCACACTCACCGTCGACGCGGCGCACGCCGACCGGCCGGCGGAATCGTTTGCGCGCTTGAACCCGCGGGACCGCGATGATTCACTTGTGCAGTGTCATGCGCTCGCGGACTCGCTCCTCCCCGGATACGACTTCACACGCGAGATCGTGATCACGCAGGATCTCACGCTCGGCGACACGCTCCTGCTTCGTCGTGGTGATGACCTCGTGGGCTTCGCGCTCTGTCATACCGCGCCACTCGTGGAGGGCCGGGCGCGCGAAGAATTGCGGGTGCTGAAGCTCGTCCTGTCCGACTTATCGGACGCCGAGCCGCTGACGCGGGCGTTGTGCGATCATGCGCGCCGGAACGGTTGCCAGCGCGTCGCGTTCCGGGTGCAGGGAGACTATCCGGCGTTCTTCTCCAGGCTGGTGGCGATGCGGGCGCGCGTTCGGTGGAGCGACCTGCGGATGGCCGTGGCGGGACATGAGGAGCCGATCGCAGCGCGAGGGATCGTGCTGTCGAACTGGGAGATCTGATACGTGAGGAAGCGCTGCCGGGTTTAAGTCCTCTCCAGAAGGACAACGCCGGAAAAGCGCCGCCCCTCCTCGCGTCGCTTCTTCGTCATCAGGCGCATAAGCGCTTTCCAGAGCCACGCACCCCGCATCTCGCGCTTCAAGCGCTTTGACTCATCCCATAGTGAGAAGAAGCGTCTTTCGCTCCAGCCGTGCCGCCCGAAAAACGCAGTGCCGTCAGCCGGCGCGAACCGAAAAGGCGCATTGGCGAGCGCGAGGCTTTTTCCCCAGATTTTTCGCGCCCTCCGTATGAGGCGCGGACTCGCAAGGTCGATGAGCCACCATCGCACCCCGGCAGATGCGAGATCCTGCGCGAGCGAGCCGACGTCCTCCGGCTCGAGGTAGATCAGGAGTCCTTCAGCGATCGCGAGTGCGCGCGCCGACTCCCCGCACAGCTGGATGAAGAGCGCGCGCCTCCGCTCGCCGTCGCGCAGGTCGAGGGCGACGGCTTCGTATCGGCACCGCGGCGTTTCACCCTTGAGCACCCTGGCCTTGTGCTCGGTGATGTCGGGAAGGTCGACATCCACCCAGCGGAGCGTCGCCGGGAGGTCCAGCCGCCACGGGCGCGCGTCGAGACCCGCCGCGAGGTTGATGACGAGATCCACCCCTGAGCCGCGAACGAGGTCGAGGATGTTCTCATCGAGCACCTGCGTGCGCACGATCATCGCCCACGCTGACTGTTTCGCTCGGGGCACTTCGCGGAGAATCGCCTCACCACGCTCACCCGCGAGCCTCCTGGCGTGCGGGTCGCGGAAGTGCGCGTCGGCTCGCTCTGTCTCCTGCGCACGGTACATCGCAACCCACCGTGCCGTGTCGGAGACGTTTTCTATCGCGCTCACGCCTTCGGCCTACCGGGCTTGGCGTTGCGCTGCGCGAACCGCCAGAAGAAAAGAGCGAGCCCGAGTGTGAGCAGCAGGTGGACGAACCCTGGCGCGTCGCCAATGACGAACGTTGCGACCGCCCATACCGCCAGCATCGCAAGTGACAGAATGATGCCGATATCCATTGATGCAGCCTCTCCCGTTCGGTAGGTTAATTGAGCAGGTGCGGAACGAAGAGTCTTAATTTTTGAGCCGATAAGTCTCTTCGAGCGGGTTCGATAAACTGTGTGGACGTCATGCCCCAGTGCGGGGAAGACCGAGATGCGGGTGAGGACCTCAAAAATTCGGTGGGGCTTCAAAAAACCCTCTTCGTTCCGTTTCTTTTGGAGGCCCCGCCTAATCCGCGGGGCTTCCGCCTTTCCGCCCGGTGAGTTCCCGGCTTCTAATCTAGCGCCGCCATGCCCGAGGTCACTGTCACCCGCCGGCTGCAGTTCAACGCCGCGCATCGCGTACACAACCCGGCGCTCTCTCCGGCCGAGAACGAAACGCTGTTCGGGCGGTGCAATAACCCGAACTGGCACGGGCACAATTATACGCTCGAGGTCTCCGTCGCAGGGGAAATCGACCCGAAAACCGGCTACGTCATCGACCTCGCGAAGCTCAAGCGGCTGGTGAGTGACGGCGTCGTTGACCACGTGGACCACAAGAACTTCAACCTCGATGTCCCGTTCATGAAGGACGTGAACCCGACGTCGGAGAACATCATTGTGGCGTTCTGGCAGCAGATTGCGCCGCTCGTGGAGCCCGCCCGCCTGACACGGCTGAAGCTGTGGGAGACGGACAACAATTTTGTGGAGTACGATGGACGATGAGTGACCTCGCCGGCCGTACTGCCCTCGTCACCGGGGCGTCAAAGGGAATCGGCTTCGCCATCTCCCAGAAACTGGCTGAAGCGGGTGCCAACGTCGTCATGGTCGCCCGCACCAGAAGAGAGCTGCAGGCCAGCGCCCGTGAACTTGACGCCGGTGCCTTCGTCGCTGACGTCGCAGACGCAAAAAGCGTCGAGCGCCTCCTCGGTGCACTCGCAGAGCGGGCGCTGCGGCCCGACATCCTCATCAATAACGCGGGCCTGTTCAAGGTCTCCCAGCTGCTCGACACGACACCCGACGATTTCGAGAGCACGCTGCGCACGAATATCATCGCGCCGTTCCTGCTTGCCCGTGCCCTCGCGCCTGCGATGCGCGGCGCCGGCCACGGGCACATTGTGACCATCGGCTCCATCGCCGACCGCCATGCGTACGCCGGCAATGGCGCTTATGCCGCGTCGAAATTCGGCGCACGCGCCATGCACCAGGTGCTGCGCGAGGAGATGCGTGGGAGTGGCATTCGCGTCTCATTGGTGTCTCCTGGTCCCACCGATACTCCTCTCTGGGATCCAATCGAGCCGGACACGAAGCCGGGATTCACGCCGCGCACCAGCATGCTCGATGCCGGCGCCGTCGGTGATGCCGTGCTGTACGTCGTCACGCGCGATCCGCAGGTGAACATCGACGAGCTCAGGGTGTCGCGGAGCTGATGCGTCTCTACCTGGTCGACCTCCTCCGCTGCCCGGAGCCGCACACTGAAAGCTGGCTCGTGGCCTCCACGGGCGTCATGCATGACCGGCACGTTCTGGAAGGCGAGCTGGGCTGCCCCACCTGCGGGGCGCGCTACAAGGTGCACAAGGGCGTCGTGGAATTCGGCAATCGCAGGCCCGCCCGGCTCGAAGCATCAGTATCGGGAGAGGAAGCGGTGGTGCGCCTCGCGGCATTGCTCGCACTCGACTCCAACGAAGGGGCGGTCCTTCTCGCGCGAGCCCATGCTTCCATTGCGCGTGCGCTGCGCGATGCTACCAGCGTCGAAATCGTGCAGCTCGACCCTCCCAGGGATGTGGAGATGGGACGCGGCGTATCAGGAATTTCTGGTGCCCGGTTGGCTCCATTGGCTCCCGGGTCCCTCCGTGGGGCCGCGCTCGACGCGGACCGCACCGACCCGGAGTTCCTGGCCAGCGTCGTAAAGGCAATCCGTTCACGCGGTCGCCTCATCGCCCCTGTTGCAACGCCGCTGCCGGCGGGCATGAAGGAACTCGCGCGCGACGCGGCGGAATGGGTCGCAGAAAAGGAGGGCGCGCCTCCCGTTGTTCCGCTGCGCCGCGCCTGACGAACGCCGCAGGCCGCGTCGCTCTCCTCGCAGTCCGCGTCCCCTACGCGACGTTTTCCGCGTACAGGCCGTCGATCAGCGACTTGTACTGCTTGTCGACCACCTTGCGCTTCACGCTCATCTTCGGCGTCAACTCGCCACGCTCGATGGTGAAGTCGTGCTCGAGCAACCCGATCTTCTGCGGCATTTCAAAGTGTGCGAGTCCGTGCAACGCACCAAGGACCTCCTTCTCCATCTTTGCGCGAATCGTGGGCATCGTGAGCAACTGCGAGCGATCGGTCCAGATCAGCTCCTTCCGTTTGGCCCACTTTTCGAGCTGCTCGTAGTTGGGGACGACGAGCATCACCGCGTACTTCCGCCGATCGCCGATCATCACCGCCTGGCTTACGTACTTGTTCGTCTTGACGAGGTTTTCGATCGGCTGCGGAGCGATATTCTTGCCACCCGCCGTGACGATGATGTCTTTCTTGCGATCGGTGATCGCCAGGAATCCATCGCGGATCTCACCAATGTCCCCGGTGTGGAACCAGCCCTCCGCATCAATGGCCTCGGCCGTGGCGTCGGGCCGATTGTAATAGCCAGCCATTACGTTCGGCCCACGCGTCAG
>JBKJKH010000421.1:0-5179 GCA_046597595.1 Gemmatimonadaceae bacterium | reverse complement strand
CGCGAAGGGCGGCAACAGATCTCGACTGTAGCGCGATTCCTGATCGTCGCGCTGCACGTCCGGTGCGAGCCAGCGTTCGTCGCCCGTGGCGAGGTCACGCAGCCGAAGCGCGGTGAGGGAGTCGCGGCGGGTCGCGTACACCAGCCACTTGCCATCAGGGCTCAGCTCGGGGCGCATGCCCGAACCCACCGCCTGCGTCCGCACGAACGTTTTTCCCGTACGCCGGTCGAAGACGGCAATCTGCCAGTTGAGCGACGTTTGGTTATATCCGCCGCCCGGTGCGGTGCGTACCGCGGAGTAGACGTAACGCGGATCGCTACCGAACGCAGCACCAACGAAGTTGCTCGGCCCCGGATTGCCGCCGCCTGGTGCGGGCGCCGGAGTTGCGGACGGGCTTGTCGTGAGCTGTAGTCCGGTGCCGCCGTCGCGATGGTACATGAAGAGGTTGTATCCGGGGGCGGCGCCATTGCGCGAGACGACGACGTACTTGCCATCCGGCGTCCATGTGGGCGAGATGAAAGTGCGAGCATCCTCGCGCGTCAGCGCGCGCGCGCCGGTGCCGGCGGCGTTCATCAGCCAGAGGTTGTCCGTGCCGGTGCGATCGCTGACGAATGCGATGGTCTTGCCGTCCGGCGAGAAGTGCGGCTGGCCATCGAACGCCTGTCCGCTCGTGAGGCGCGTCGCCTTGCCACCTTCGATGGGCACCGTGTAGATGTCGCCCAGCAGGTCGAACGCGATCGTGCGCCCGTCGGGAGAGACGTCGAGCGAAAGCCAGGTACCTTCGTCTGTAGCGAAGCGGAGCGGCTTGGCGACGGTGAGCGGCAACTCCCGCATCTGGCGGCTCCCGGAATCCCCGGCTTGGCGCTGAGCGGCGAGATCAGTGGGCGCGCATGCCGGCACGAGCGCGGCGAGCAGAAGTACGACGAGGGAGCGACGCATTGGACGCCTGGCGCAATGGTGAAACGTCGAACCGGACCGGATCGAGCGATCACCGATTCTGTGGCGATCTCGTCTCGGTGGCAACCCTCTGAGGTGCGAGTTCTCGGGGATCAGGAGCCGTTACGAGCCAGGAATGCGCACCGGCTGTTGCGCAGGTTCCGGAACCGTCCAGATCTCAGACAGCACGCGACGGAAGTTGCCGCCGAGCACTCCGCGGATGTCGGCGTCGCTGTACTTGCGGCGAATGAGCCCCTCCGTCAGATCGAAGACGCGCTTCGGGTGATCGACGCCTTCGATGTCGATCTTGTCGCGGAAGCCGTAGCTGCCCTTGTAGCCGGCGCGCAGCCGCTTGTTTTCTTCCGGCGGCATGTCGTCGTACCCATCGAGATCGATATCGCTGCCGATCCCGAGGTGCTCCGGGCCGACGAGCTTCGCCACGTGATCGTAGTGATCGAGAAAATGCTCGATCGTCGTCGGCTCGGTCTGCCTGACGAACATCCGCACGTTCGTGATGCCAATGATGCCACCCGTCTTTGCCATCGCGCGAATCGCTTCGTCGGTCTTGCAGCGCGGGTGACCGGGGTTCAGCGCACGGGAATTCGAGTGCGTGAACAGGACTGGCTTCTTCGACACGGCGCACGCGTCGAGTGTCGTCTGGTCTCCGGAATGGGAAACGTCGACCGCCATGCCAACCGTGTTCATCCGCTCGACAATCGACACGCCGAAGTCGCTCAGGCCAGCGTTGGTGCGCTCAGTCGAGCCGTCGCCGATCATGTTCCGCGTATTGTACGTGAGCTGCGAGACGCGCTGCCCGAGTCCGTGAAAGAGGTCCACATCGGCCGGCGTCCGGAAATGCTCGGAGTTCTGCACGCCGATGAGCACGCCGATCTTGCCCGACGTTTTCACGCGCTCAAGATCCCCCGGACTGTCGATGCGCATGAAGTGCTGATCCTGCCCGGCAAGGAACGAGTTCCAACCGGAGACGAAGCGCATCGTGTTCTCGTGCGCGGTGACGCCGCCCGTACCGGAAGCGATGTGGAAGACGTTGATGCCGGAGCCGCGGTACCTCTCGAAATCCGCAGGCGTGAACGTCTCCGGGTTTCGCGTCCAGCGTGCCATCAGGGGAAAGTTGAGCGTGAGTAGACCCAACATGTCGATGACGAGGGACTCGCGGACGAGGCGAATCGCGCGCTCCGAGTACTCCGCCGCCGGGTGTGCGAATAGCCGGAAGCGACCGACGCTGATCATCGGCGCCGCGATGACGGCGCCGGCAACGTGAAGCGTTGCCTTGAGGGCATCGCGGCGGGAAAGAATGGGTTTCATGGAAGGAACCATGGGGCCTCTGGTGACTCATCGGAAGGCGCGACGCGCGTGGCGCGGCTCCGTCAGCGGACTGGTCTGGCGCAGAGCGGGATCATCGCCCAACATAGCGGTATGCCACCGCCTTTCGCTCGGAGTCCAGTGATGCTATTTGTCGCTCCTCGCGCCGCCGCAGTAGCGCTCATGTTGTCCGCTCTCAGCGGAACGACCCTTCCCGCGCAACAGGTAGCCCGGCTCCGCATCAGCCCCGCTGTTCGTACCGTCGTCGCCGGCGACTCCATCCGTCTGGTTGCACAAGCCATCGACGGCCGGGGAGACCCGGTGTCCGGCGCAGCGATCCGCTTCATGGCACAGGGCGGGCGCTTTCAGGGTTCTGTGGACTCGTCGGGGTGGGTGCGGGGTGGCACGCCGGGCACGATTCCCATCGCCGTCGTGGCCACTACACCAGGTGGACGACCCATCACGGAGCGCGTCGAGGTCAAGGTCGTTGCGGGTCCACCGGCGCGCATCGCAGTCGCTCCGCGCGTCTCGAAGCTGCTCGTCGGGCAGCGACTCCGCCTCGACGCCACCGTGCTTGCGGCCACCGGCGATGCCCGCGACGACGCGGTCGCCTGGAGCAGTGCGAATCCCCGCGTGGCGCGTGTCGCGGACGGTGTCGTAACCGCTTCCGCCGTCGGCACGACCAGCATCATGGCGAAAGCGGGCCCCGCGCAGACCGCCCTCACGATCCAGGTGATTCCCGCGACGGGCGTCACGGTAGATATCACTCCGGATCGCGCGCAGGCCCGTCAGGGCGACGTCATCCGCTTCACGGCCACCGTGCGCGATGCGCGCGGCGAGCGCCTCGCCGGCCTCACGCCCGCGTGGAGCTTTTCTCCCGGCGAGGGCGCGATCGACAGCGACGGTGCCTTCGTCGGCAACGTCCCCGGTAAGTACGTCGTCACCGCCGCATTCGGCGCGCGCGACGCGAGCGCGGCAGTGACGCTCAGCGCACGCGATGTTCGCCGCACCGCGACGGTAGTTGGCCGGCTCCCGCGGACCGCCTTCTACTCGAGCGAAGTCTGGGTCCATCCCGACGGCAAGCACGCCTACCTCGGCACCACGCTGGGCGGCGACCGCATCTACGCCATCGACGTCAGCAATCCTGCGACGCCCGTGATCACCGATTCGATCATGGCCAACTCGCGTTCGATGAACGACATCATGGTCACTGCCGACGGCAAGTGGATGGTGTTCACGCGCGAGGGCGCGGCTGACCGGAAGAACGGCATCGTCATCGCGTCCACCGCCGATCCCGCGCACCCCAAGCCGGTGTCGGAGTTCACGGAGGGCGTCACGGCCGGCGTCCACTCGGCCTTCGTGTACACGCATCCGAAGTACGGGACGCACGTCTATCTCACGAACGGTGGCACCGGCTCGCTCAACATCATCGACATCAACGATCCCTACAAACCCAAGCTCGTGGCCGAGTGGCGTCCGCGGGAGACGCGCGCCGGGAGGTCGCTGCACGACATCGACGTCAAGGATGGGCTGGCGTACGTGAGCTACTGGAGCGACGGCCTGATCATCCTCGACGTCGGGAACGGCATCAAGGGTGGTACGCCGTCGAGTCCGAAGCTGGTGAGCAACTATCGATACAACGCCGAAGCGCTCTATCCGGGCGCCACGGCGGATTACGGCCCGGGATTCATCAGCGGCACGCACACGGCGTGGCGTCACCAGAATTATGTCTTTATCGCCGACGAAGTCTTCCCGCCGGTGGCCACCAACGGCACGTGGGACATTCCCACGATTCGCGCGTACGGTCGATTGCAGGTGATCGACGTGCGCGATGTCGAGCACCCGAAGTCGGTCGCGTGGTATGAGCCCGAATACGGCGGCGTGCACAACGTGTGGGCAGCGGGTGACACGCTTTACCTTGGAGCGTACAATGGTGGCTTTCGCGCGTTCGACATCGGTGGCGAGCTGCGCGGCGACCTCAAGGCGCAGGGCCGGACGATCGTCGAGCTGCTCCCTGGTGACGAGAATGGCGTGGTTCCGAACAAGGTCATGACGTGGGGCGTCGTCGTGAAAGACGGCTTGGCGTTTGTGAACGACATGATCAGCGGCCTCTGGATCGTACGCATCGAGCCGCGGAAGGTTGTACCGTAGTCCCTCGTCCGTTCCCGCACTCTCCTCTCAAACGACTCCGATGCGCTCCTGCGGTTCGCTTCTCACGCTCGCCCATTCCGTGCTGCTCGCCTCGTCGGGCATCGCGCTAGCCGCCGCGCCCCTGAGGGCACAGCAGGCAGTGGCGCAGGCAACGGCGCAGGCGGCGCCGGTATCCTTCACGATCGACGACGCGCTAGACATCGTCACGTATCAGGTCGGCGACCTGAGCGACGACGGCCGATGGCTGGCCACGACATCGCAGGCGCGGCGCGACCAGCTCGGTATCGACTACAATCGCAGCTTTGGCGACCCAACCTACATCGCGCCAGCAGGGATGCGGCTCTGGGTGATCGACACCCGCACCGGCGAGAGTCGCGCCGTCTTTCCCGACAAGCGGAACGTGCGTGGCCTCGCGTGGTCTCCGGACGGCAGCAAGCTCGCCATGCTGCTGCTCTCTCCCGCGGGAGTACTCGAGCCACGTATCCTGGATCGTGCGACCACGCGCGTGACTGCGGTAACGGTTCCTGCCGGCAAGTACGTCGCCGAGAACAGCGATCTGCGCTGGACGCGCGACGGCCAGAGCGTCGTCTTCTCGCTGCGGACCGACGCCTGGCGCCGCCGGGCGCGCGCGGAATTCGACCGCCTGACGACAGGGCCCGTGATCGTGCAGGCCAGCGAGCAACCCTTCCTTGCGTGGGATGACCTGCGTCGCTTGAGCAACATCCGCTCGGTCGCGGCGTACGACCTCGCCACGCGCCAGCTTCGCGAG
>JBKJKH010000279.1:0-3078 GCA_046597595.1 Gemmatimonadaceae bacterium | reverse complement strand
GATCGCACGGGAGCAGCGACCGTGCGTGTTCTTCGTCAGTCCCACCGCACGCGGCGAATTCGATCTGGCGTCTCTTGCAGCATTAGCGAAACGGCATGGACCCCGTTTAATCGTCCTCTACGCCGCTATGCGCCGACCCACGATGGCATCAGTCGCCTGCATGCGTCAGCTCTGCATCGAGACGCTGCTGCTCGAGGGAGACGAGGACAGCATGCAGCGCATCCGTCTCGTCACCGAAGATGTCGCGGCGGAAGGCATCTCTCGCGCGCTGCTGGCGCGGTTGCCCGGCGGAGCAGAGGGCCTCATCCCGCAGTTTGGCGCAGTGCTCGAGCAGCTCGTGCGGTTTCCGCGCCGGTTCCGGATTGCCGACGATCTGGCGCATGAAGCGAAGACTTCACTGCGCACCCTGTACCGGAGATTCGGCGAGATCGGGTTGGCCTCGCCCCGCGTGGTGCTCATCAGCGTACGGTTGCTACGCGCACATTGGCACATGCGAGAGCTCGGCATGCGGCCGTCCGATTCCGCGAAGCGGTTGCGCTACGCCTCGACCGCCTCGCTCATCAGGCAGTGCCGCGAGCTGGTCGGGATGTCTCCGCGAACGATGAGCCTGCGACTGACATGTGCGGACGCGGTCAAATGCATCGCGACAATCCTGCTGAGTAAAGATGGCGCCAATCCAGCGCCAGCCGCAGGCCTTCAGCGGACCGAGCCGCGCGTAGATCGCGCCGAGGAGCATTTTTGGATGACGACGGCGCGAAGATAGGGTCGCCGCGGTCACCGCGACGATCGCCCTCAGGGTCCGTTCCCGCGACGGGCCGCCGACCGTGATTACGCCGCGACCTGCTCGTATGAAAATGTCGGGATCCCGGTGCGCTCGGTGGCATGCTCCACGGTGATCGCGCAGATCCGCCCCGCGTCGTCGAGCTCCAGCAGGGTGTTTTCGTCCAGGTCACGCGTCTCCGCAATCGCGCCCGGTTTGAACTCGATATACAGCGTATCCGTGTCCGAGAAAAATGTGACTTTCATAGGATGAAGCCCCGATCGAAAAAGGCGTTGTGGACGGTTTCGCCGTCCGCCAATAGCACCACTCGAAGATAACGCCCTTCCCGCTCGGGGATCTGCGCCCATCGCCGGATACGTCCGTCGACCTGGATGACTTCGCGCACCGGGGCAGTCACGGCACGCTGGATCCAGGCATCGAGGAGATCGCGGCGATCGGGCCGGGCGCGCATGGCGACGAAGTACTGCGTGCACTTCATCGGTGCAAATCTACTGCATGCTGGGTTCCAGTGAGCCCCCTCCGCGGCGCGGGATATTTCCTCAAGCGCGGAGCGCACACCGCAGCTCAGAGTTGGCGCGCGGAGAACTCCTCTGCGGAGCCGTTACACGCACTCCCCACACACTAGCGACTTAGCGACAGCCCAATATCGATGTCCCGGTCACGATTGCGGGGATTCACGACAATTTCCGCGCGCAGAAGACTCAGCTGAATGCGCGCTGCGATGTTCTGCTCGAGGGAGGGCAGCTTCCCAAGGCCCGCGGAGCCCAGCATGTGCCGCAGCGAGACCGTCGGGGAGCCGAGAAACGGCAGCTTGATCAGGGTGATGGGCACGATGTAGCGACTCTCGATGAACAGGAGCTCGTCGCCACCCATCGAGAGAAGATTGAAGGTCGGCAGCGTCCCGCTGCCGCCGAGATAAGACCACCGCTGCGGAGGCGCGGTGTCGCTGAGCGTAGTGAGGAAGTGTCCCGAGATCTGGAAGCGCTGCGTGCCGAACGTTCGGAACCCCATGCTGCCGTCCAGCGTCAGCTGCTGGAAACGCCCACCCGACTCGACCTGCCATGGTGATTCGATGCGCGCGTCCCAGTCGGACTTGATGCCTGCGCGCTCCATCTTCCCCGTGACACCGACAAATGCCGATGAGATGCGGTCGTCCGGCACGAACGGGTTGGGGCGGCGCATGCCTTCCTCGATGTCGTCCTTTCCCGTCAGGCTCCACGCGCGCCGGCGCATCGGCACCAGCCCGCCAGGGGCGAGGGCGACCAACGGAGAGACGGCCGCGGACGCCCGCTCGTGCATCGCGCCGGCGAAGAACTCCGTCATTCCGCCAGTGAGCTCGATTTCACGCGAGAGGCGACCCTCCACCACGCGTGCCCGATAGTAGTTGCGCGCGTCCCTTCCACCAATCAATGCAGAGATGGAGTTCGACAGATCTCCCTTGATCCAGCCTTCGTTGTGCCGCGTTTCCCGCGCGCCGTCGAGTCGCGCGCGAAAGCCCCGGCCCAGATCGGCCTGAATGCGCAGCGCAGGATCAAACGCGCCGCGGTGCGAGCGATAGGTCACGGTGGGGTCGATGCCGATGGCCCGCGACGGCTGGATGAAGGGCCCCCATCGCAGCGAAAGACCGTTCACACGGTCGTAGGTCGGAATCCGCGTGCCGTAGATGTACGGCAGTGAAAACAGCGGGGGCTTGTAGTTCTCGATCAACGGCCGGTAGTCGAGCGTCATGCCTCCCGGCGAATCGCTCCACACGAAGGTGCCATCGCGGTATGCGCGCCGCTCCCCGCTGATCGAAGCGAGCGCCGAGGGATACACTCCTCCCCCGATTGCGATCGCCCTGCCCTTGATCTGCGCTCCGGGCTGTACAAAAAGGTCGCCGCCGACGATAACCAGGTCGCCACCAACAGACCCGGCGACGCGTGCGCCTTCCGCGAAAATCACGACACCGCGCGCGTGCTTCTCACCGCGCGCGATGGTGACGACTCCCGTATCGCTCCGGATGATCTCGGGATTCGACGCCAGCACCGCGCGGAGCAGGTCTGCTCCGGAGCCCTTCGGTCCCGCGCTCGTGATACGAATGGCCTGCTGCGCGACTGCAGGCGTGGTGGTGAAGGCGAGGAGGAGGGAAAAGCAGATCCCTCGCTGCGCTCGGGATGACAGCAAGGTGCAGGTCCCTCGCTGCGCTCGGGATGACATGATGAAGTCGTTCTTGCTGTCATCCCGAGCGCAGCGAGGGGTCTGCACCTTGCTGTCATCCCGAGCGCAGCGAGGGGTCTGCACCTTGCTGTCATCCCGAG
>JBKJKH010000478.1:0-7681 GCA_046597595.1 Gemmatimonadaceae bacterium | reverse complement strand
GTCAGTGTCGGCGTACAACTACACGCCAACGGAACTCGGCGTGTTCGTCGTGCATGCCGAGACGCGTCCGGAGCGCACGGGTGACGCGCTGCGCGCGTGCTGGGCAGAAGTCATGGGTATGTGCGAGCACGGCATCGCGGAAGGCGAGATGGCGCGCGCGCGTCGCATCTTCGAATCGCGCTGGCTGCGCCGTCTCGAGAGCATGGAAGGGCAGGCAAGCTATCTCGCCGAGTGGGAAGCCTCCGGCGGCTGGCGGCTTGGAGGGGAATATCTCGAGCGCCTTCGCGCAGCCAGTGCGGCGGATGTCGCTGACGCCGCGCGGCGCTGGCTTGATCCGGCACAGGCATCCGTTGTGGCCTACCGGCCGAAAGGCACGGCGGCGCTCGCCGAGAGCGCCGAGGCGCTGGCTCTCGATCTCGTCGCAGTAGTTCCCGCTCCAATGCCCCCGCTGAGTGACACAGCGGGCGCCGTGGCCGTCATCGGCACGCATCAGGCCAAGCTCGAGACGACCGTGTCGGGCGTGCACGTCTTCCGTGCACCACTCGGCATCCCGATCCTCGTGCGAGTGAAGCCGGGGGCGCCCATCGTGCACTTTGGTGTGTTTTCCGGCGGTGGTGCATCCGAGGAGCGGCTCCAGAGCGCGGGGCTGACCACCTTAATGACGCGCACCGCCCTCAAGGGCACGCAGCGCCGCAGTGCTGCGCGCATTGCCGCCGACGCCGAGATGCTGGGGGGATCCATCTCGCCCGGCGCCGGCGCGGAAAGCTTTGGGTGGTCGTTCTCCGTGCCCGCGGCGTATCTCGAGGACGCGGTGGAGCTCCTCGCCGATGTCGTGCAGCATCCGGTATTTCCGGAAGAAGGACTCGAGGCAGAGCGGCAGGTTGCGCTTGCCGACGTCGCCACGCTGCGCGACGACATGTATCGCTATCCCATGCGCCTCGCGGTCGAGGCAGCGTACGGAACGCATACGTACGGTGTCCCGGTCATGGGCACTGAGGAATCGCTCCGCGTGATCAGCGCAGGCGCAGTACGCGAGTGGCATCGCACGCATGCCCTGTCGGGCGCGTCAGCTCTTGCCATTGTCGGTGATGTGGATCCGCAGGCAGTGGCCACGCTGTTGGCGCGGCATTTCAACACGCTCGTCCCTCGTCGTGAACCACCGGTGCCGAAGCCGGAGTGGCCGCGGGCGACGGCGGTGAACATGACGACGCGCGAGAAGAACCAGACCGCGATCGCGATCGCGTTTCAGGGGCCTGGGCGACACGACGATGAGCGCTTTGCGGCCATGCTCGCGGCGGGAGTGGCGAGCGGGCTCGGCGGCCGGTTCTTCGAGGAACTGCGCGACAAGCTCTCGCTCGCGTACACGATCCAGGCGTTCCCGGTCGAGCGTCGTGCAAGCGGAATGTTTCTTTCCTACATCGCAACGTCGCCTGAGAAGGAAGACCTCGCGCGTCGCGGGCTGCTGGAGGAATTCCGCAAGCTGCGCGAGGAACTGGTGACCGATGCTGAACTCAGGCAGGCGAAGACCTACGCGCTAGGCACGCACGCCATTCGGCAGCAAAGCGGGAGCGCCGTGCTCGCGGACATCGTGGACGCGTGGCTGCACGGTGCGGGACTGCAGGAGCTCGACGAGTACGAAGGACAGATCAACGCCGTCACGGCGCGCGGGATCCGGGAACTCGCGGCGCGTTGCTGGGACGAATCCCGGCGCGTCGAGGGCGTCGTGCGTGGGAAGGTAGACGCCCGCCCCAAGGGCAGCTGACTACTCGGCTGCCTTCGTTTCGCGGATCTGCCTGATCGCCCGCGCGACCATCGCCACGGCTGATCGCAATCGCCCGCCGGGCGCGCGGAGCCCGGTCTCGCCGGAATAGTCGCCCGCGTCACCGACAATCGCGCCGCGCATCTGGGCATGGCTCGTGGCCCACGCGAGCACGCGCCAGATTGCGCGTTCCTGGCTCTTCTCGCCGTGCGCCATCGGAAAACCGCCCGCGGTCCACACCCAGTGCTCTTTTTTCGACGGGAACGTCCGCATCCACCGGTCGGCCGTAGAGAGCCGTGCCTCGAGCGCGCGGCCGCCGCCGAACGAAGGAAAGAAGGAGAAGCCGATGACATTGATCGGCGACTCCGCGGACGCGGCCCATTCGTAGAGCGCGCTGTCAGGTCCGGTAAATCCGCCGATAGACAGGCCGACCTTGATCGACGGATACGCACGCTTGGTGATTGCTGCGGCGCGCGTATGGAACTCCTTCCAGAACGCGAGTGGCTGCTCGCCCAGCGATCGCGCGCCGATGCCGTAGGGCTCGCGAGCAGGAATGAGATAGTCGGGGCGCAACCGGCGTGCGATGCGGTCGACCTCGATCAGCCGGTTCCGCATGTAGCGCTCCGACGAGTCGCGCATCATCTGCGCGGCGTTGTCAGGATAGCCGAGTGTGACGACGAGAAGCACTGAATCGCGGCGGATCTGCTCGATGGTGCGCGCCAGGGAATCCAGCGAAAGCGCGAGCACCCCTTCAGGCGAATAGACCACGTGGACAGCATCCACGTCGAGCGTCTGTTGCAGCTCGATGTCGTTGCGGAGCGCCATCGCCGGCGGCATGCCTTTCAGCGTCGGGAGGAAACGCACCCCGATGTCGAAGTCCCCTGCTGGACGCTCCTGGAGTCTCTCGGAGTCGTAACGCTCGTAGCTGGTGACGGCGGCGACAGCGGGTGGAAGCTGGAGCAGCAGGAGGACGACCCACGCCATCGCGAGCGTCGCAAAGAAACCGCGAACAAAGGTGCTGAAACGAAAGCGAGCCGGGTACGCGGGCGCCGCCATCGGAACCAGCACGGCGAGGGGTGACGACAACGCCGGTGCCGCCAGCAGCAAGCCAAGGGTGTTTGAGTCCGCGGCGCCAACGGCCAATGCGCCAAGTCCGAGATCGGTCCCGACAAACTCGAGATACCGCGCAACCGACACGGCGAAAAGGATGATGTCGAGCAGCGCGATCGGGACCCCGACGAGCGGACTGACCAGCCGTCGGACGAGCGCATACATCGCCTGCACGGTGAAGAGTCCAACGGTCAGCGGCCACAGCCAGAGGACGCTGTGCACCGCGCGCCCGGTGGAGATTGTGGACGACGCCAGAAGCACGAGGAGGGCGGCGAGCACGAGCAGGGCCGCGAGCGAGCTCACGCCGCGGAACATGGCTGGCAGGCGACGCGTCTGCGCCGACCGTCCGAGCACCATGATGTCCCAGGCGAGTGTCAACGCGGCGAGCGCGTAGAACGCGGGAACTAGCATCCCGCGCATGTCAGGTATCGCAGATCGGCAAAGCGCGCCGG
Source organism: Gemmatimonadaceae bacterium (assembly GCA_046597595.1). Classification (GTDB taxonomy): domain Bacteria; phylum Gemmatimonadota; class Gemmatimonadetes; order Gemmatimonadales; family Gemmatimonadaceae; genus JBKJKH01. The sequence continues at coordinate 4,360 of JBKJKH010000478.1, read as the reverse complement.
GAAAAAGACTTACGGGTCAGGGCGCGCAATCGCGCCGCGCAGTGGAGCATAACCGTCTTCCGAACCCGCGCGAAGTGCAAATCCAGGACCTCTCTTGACAGATCGGATGCGATGAGTCAGTGTATCGGTACACCGATACACATACCCGACACAGTCGCCCGTCCCGACCCTCATGTTCGAACGGCTGGACCCCCGAAGCCCCGTCCCCCTCTATGCGCAGATCGCCGAGCGCCTCCGGCTGGCCATTGCCAGCGGCGAAGTGCCGGCGGGGACCGCCCTGCCGTCCGTGCGGCAGCTCGCAGCGGAGCTTCGGGTGAATCCTGCCACCGTCGTACAAGCCTATCGAGACCTCGAAGGGGAGAGCCTCATCGTGATGCGCCAGGGAGCAGGAACGTTCGTAAACGACGTACAGCCGGCGCGCCGCGCCCAGGAGCGCGCAACCGTGGCCCGCCGGATGGTGCGCGCGCTGCTTGGCGAAGCGAGCCGCGCCGGTCTTGCCGCCCGCGATATCCAACAGGCGTTTGCCGAGGAGCTCGAGAGCACATGAGCCAGGACGATACGGTCGCCGTGCTTCGCGACGTGAACCTCTCGCTCGGCAAGACGCCGACGCTTCGGGACCTCACGCTCAACGTACCGCGCGGTGCGATCTATGGCTTCCTCGGGCCGAACGGCGCGGGCAAGACAACGACCATTCGCGTCATGCTCGGGCTTCTCCGCGCGGCGAGTGGCGAGGTGCGCGTGCTCGGACACCGCATGCCGCAGGAAGCGCCCCGCGCGCTGGCAAGAATCGGATATGTGCCGGAGCGGCCGCACCTCTATCCGGTGCTCACGGTATCCGAATCCATGCGCTACCACGCGGCGTTTTATCCCACCTGGGATGCAAAGTGGGCGGAGGAACTGCGCGCGACGTTCGAACTCGACGGCAGCCGGCAGGTCGCGCGGTTGTCCAAGGGCGAATCAGGGAAGCTGCTCATGCTGCTCGCGCTTGCGCAGCGCCCGGAGCTGCTCGTGCTCGATGAGCCAACGGATGGCCTCGATCCAATTATCCGACGCGACGTGTTGTCCGCCGTCCTCGACTACGTCTCGCAGGAAGGGGCGACCGTCTTCATCTCGAGTCACCTGATTCACGAGCTCGAGCGCATCTGCGATTGGGTCGGCGTCATGGAGAGTGGTCGCCTCATCGCGGAGATGCCCATGCAATCATTTCGCGAGGGGATCAAGCGTCTGCGCGTGGCCGGCGCCCCGGCGACGTTTGCGCAGGCGCCCTTTGTCCTGCTGTCACGCGCGACGTCCACCGTCGGCGGGGGAGCTGAAGAATGGCTCGTCCGCGGATGGCAGGCGCCGATGAAGCATTGGGTAGAGGGAGTGGGTGCCGAACTGCGTGACGTGATTGACCTGGATCTCGAAGAAAGTTTTGTCGAGCTGCTGCGCTCCGCGCGCACTGGGGGACGCTAGATGCTTCGCGCCGTGCTGATGACTCAGTGGAAATGGACCCGCACCCCGTTCGTGATGGTGGCCGTCGCCGTGCTCGTGATCCCGCTCTGGGCTGTCGGGCTGCTCGAAGGCTCCGCCGTCAGTGCGATGGAAATTCGCCAGCTGCTCTCGCGCATGGAGTTCACGGGATTCCTGTACGGGATGATGGCGTTCGTAGCGGGGATGATCGCGGCGGGTGGCGCGTGGAATGGTGATTCCACCACCAACTACGTGTATGCGATGTCGCTCCCCGTGCCCCGCTGGCACTTCGTGATGCTGCGGTTCGGTGCCGGCGCTTCGACGCTCCTCTCGGTCGCACTCGCGGTCTGGATCGGGGCGCTGGTTGCGACAGCCATTGCTTCCCTGCCACCGACGCTGCACGCCTATCCGTCGGCGATTGCCCTTCGCTTCCTGCTGGCAAGCCTCGTGGCCTATTCGCTGATGTTCGCCATGCTCGTGAAAGGAAGGGGTCCCGTGATGTGGCTGCTCGGTGCACTGGGTGTCGCGACCGCCATCACGTTGATGCTCGCGGCCGAAAATATCGACACGGCGAGGTCGGTGGGAGACTTCCTCACCGGGAGCCACGGCGTGTTCGGAATTTTCACCGGCAGCTGGATGCTCATCGATGTGTAGAGCCGCGGCGAGTCTCGTCCTTGTGTTCATCGGCTCGGCATGGACCGCCCTGGGCGCTCAGTCGACCGCACAGCTTCGGGCGCGAGCGGAGCGCTTCATCGCGGTCAAGGGTGCCGCCGAAGCACTGGAGGCGCGTGTGCGCGGCGTGGACATCGAGTCTTTCGCGCCGACCGACTCCATGCGCTCGGGCGGACTGCGGCTGCGGCTCGCGGCGCGGCATCGTCCGGTGGTGGACAGTGCGGTCGAGATCCTGTACCGCGGAATGTCGTCAGAGTTACGCGCGCCCATCGACGCAGCCTTGAGCGAAGTCGTCTTCATCCTCCATCGTCCGGGCGATCGTGTGTCGTTCCCGGACAGTGCGAACACGCGGCTGCGCGCGGAGTTTGTTGGCCTCGACACGGCGACGGAGGCGGCGGCACTCGGAAACGCGCTGCGGGCGAGGATCAGCGCGCATCTCACGAGCCGGCTCGACGCAGGCGGTCGGCGCTGGATCGGACAGTGGCTCCCCGTGAGGGCTATTGAACGCGAGGGCAAGCAGGGTGTGTATGCCTCGCTTGCAGTCTCGCCATCACATGTGGCGCGAGAGTGCATCTCGAACGGAACCGAGGCCTGCGCAAGGGCCCTGCGCATCGTTCCCGTGCGGGACACCGTGATGGAATGGTACAGCCCCTCAGATCGCCGCAGTATCGTGTCGAGGCTCCTTCAGTCGCCGCTGATAACCGACGCGCAGACGAAAGATGTCGAAGCGTGTCTCCGTGGTGACGACGTCCAGTGCGAGCGCGTCATGCGCGCACTCGGCCACATCGCATGGCCAGCCCCTGCGCACGAATCGGTGCTCGAACTTTACATGGAGCATGTGCTCAGCGCGGGAGGCTCTGGAAGTCTGCAGCGTTTTCTGGCCGACTCGGCACTTCCATTGACGGCCCGACTCGAGCGTGCCGCTGGCAAGCCGACCGACGTCACGATCCGCGAATGGCGCCAGGATCTTATTGATTCACGCCCCAGGTCCGGATGGCCCGACGCGAGCGAGCGGTGGGTTGCGATCGTTGGCGTGTTGATTCTTGGTGCGGCCGCGATATCCCGGAGGCGCTGGACATGACGCGAAAAGGAATGGCGCTGTCTGCCTACGCATTGGCGACAATCGTCGTGATCTCGCTCCTGTATGTGGGCCAGGGCGTTGTCATGCGCCTCATGTACGGCAGCGAAAGCGGGCGAGACGACGACCGGGCGCGTAATGCACGAGCACAACTGGCATTTCTCGAGTACGCGCTGGCCTATCGGAGCGACTCGATCCTCGCGACCACTCAGCGCGCGCGCGGGCTCGTGCCCGGGGTGCGACTCGTGATCGATCCGGCGCTGCCCTCGGCACTCAGCGACCCTGTCGCCTCGTCGCTCGAGACGATGTGGGGTCGCGTGGGCGGCCGAGAGACGGGATCACCAGTGATCATTGCGCTGCTCGTTGACACTGCGGCAAGCATTGGCGGGCTGGCACGCCCTCCGATGGGTGGACAGAGCCTCACTTTCGGGTATCGCCTGCCCTCAGCGGAGGGAGCACCATGCATGGTCACGATCTTCTTCCATCGGCTGCCTTCACGCGAGCGACTGCAGAATTACGGCAGTGTCGGCAACCTCCCCGCCGGTACGGGGCTCTGCGCGTTCTTCCGCGCCTTCGGTTTCCCCGGGCCGGGCGTCCGCGCCTGGCTATCGCAGACGCAGTATGAGGCGGCGGGCGAAGCGCGCTGGTGGATCGCCCGAGGCAGGTTCGAACGCCCGCTTGCCGAACAGGAGGGAGCCGAAGGCAGGTTCGAACGCCCGTTTGCCGGGCTGGGGCGAGCCAGAGGACCCGCGCCAAACCTGCGAAGTGAGCGCCGCGAGCGGATCGAACTCCTGGGATGCTCGGCCGGGGACGCCGAGTCGTGCGAGCGACTCGTCACCACGCCGCGGCAGCGAGCGGAACGGGGCTGGCAAAAAGCGGCATTGGAGGAGCAGCAGGGAATCCTGGTCACCAGGCGTGGCGAACAATACCTCGGCTTCTTTCGCAGCTCGCGGTTCTTGTCGGACCTCGTGCGTGATTCTGGCCATGAGCGATTCGAGAGATTCTGGCGCTCTGACCAGGCCATGCCCGTCGCGTTTGACAGGGCGTTCGGCGAAACCCTGGAACAACACATGGAGGCGCGCATTGCCGGGGACTACGGGACGATAGCGCGCGGCGCCGTCGTCCCCTGGAGAACTGCGCTCGTCACGATCCTGACAA
>JBKJKH010000458.1:0-4342 GCA_046597595.1 Gemmatimonadaceae bacterium | reverse complement strand
GGCTGCAAGGAAATTCGCGTACGTCCGGATTCCGGGAACAGCGAAACGGCGGTGGTCGTGGCGCAGGATCTCCAGGATGATCTCGCGCTCCTCAAGACGGTGTCACCCTATCCAATGGTCGCGTCGTTCCGCGACGCGCGTCCCGTGCGCCGTGGTGAAGACGTGGTCGCCGTGGGTTTCCCGTTGAATGGCCTGCTCGCCGACCAGGTGAACGTGACGGTGGGGACGATCAGCGCGCTGGCAGGTATCTACAACGACAGTCACGTGCTGCAGATGACGACGCCGGTGCAGCAGGGCAATTCCGGCGGACCGCTCCTCGACGCGAGCGGGAACGTCGTCGGCGTCGTGGTGACGAAACTCAACGCTCGTGCAATGGCGGCGGAAATCGGCGATTTTCCGCAGAACGTGAACTTCGCGATCAAGAGCGATGTCGTGAAGCGCTTCCTTGACGCACACCAGGTGCGGTATCGCACGGCCGTGTCGAAAGACCAGCGGTCCAACCCAGACATCGGTGACATGGGTCGTGTGGTGACGGTGCTGGTGGAGTGCTTCCAGTAACCTGACCCGTTGACGGCGTTAGGCATCGCGCTCGGCGCGCTGATCGGGGTAGCGCTTGGGTTGCTCGGGGGCGGCGGGTCGATACTCACCGTCCCGGTTTTTGTGTACGTCCTGCATCTTCCCCCGAAGGAAGCCATCGCGATGTCACTGCCCGTGGTGGGGGTCGCGAGCCTCATCGGCGCAGCGCGGCACTGGCGCGCGGGAAACCTCGACCTCCGCATCGCGCTCGTCTTCGCGGCCGTAGCCATGGTGACCGCGTACGGCGGGGCGCGACTCTCCGTGGCCGTCCCGGGGCGTATTCAGCTCATTGCGCTGGGACTCGTCATGCTCGCGGCCGCCGTCTCCATGCTCCGCGCACCGCCGGGCGGTGCGGACAGGCCACGCTCGTGGGCAATCCTTTCCGGGGCCGCGGCTGCGACAGGCCTGCTGACTGGGCTCGTCGGTGTGGGGGGCGGATTCCTCATCGTACCCGCGCTCGTGCTCCTTGCTGCAGTCCCGATGCATCGTGCAGTTGGTACGTCGCTGTTGGTAATCGCGATGAACACCGCGAGCGCGTTTGCCGGACAGCCCGCTCATGGGGCATTGCGCTGGGGACTGCTGGCGACCTTCACAGGCGCAGCGGTCGCGGGAATTTTTGTGGGGACGTCGTTGGCACCTCGCGTGCCGGCGGCGAGGCTCAAGCGGGGCTTCGCCGCGTTTCTCGTTGCCCTCGCGCTGTATATCTTTGCGAATGCCGCGACAGGTTAGGGAAGCTCTGCAAAGCTGACTCTTGCACGTGCACTTGAGAAGACTATTCCCGCCTTGGTGATCCGCGTCCTTTCAGCTTAATCCGCTGAATCAGCGATAACGCGACCTGTCGTGGCGGTTTCTGCTTCTTCCACATCCTCTTTAAGGTGCGGGGCGGGTACGCCGCGCGTGCTCACGCACTGCCCTGGATTCCGCAATCCGGCACCGACCATTCTCAACGGCTTCATGGAAGACATCATTCTCGAAGGATCGCATCTTCGCCTCGAGCCCATGCGTCTCGAACACCTGGACGCGTTGTATGAGGCGGGGCACTACGAGGAGCTGTGGCGTTGGACCACAGCCGTGATGAACGTGCCGGATGACATGCGCCGGTATGTCGACGAGGCGCTGCGCGAACGCGCTGCGGGGAAGTCGCATCCCTTCGTGCAGGTCGACCGCGCGAGTGGCCAGGTCATCGGCAGCACCCGCTACGGCAACATCGAGCCTGCTCACAAGAAGCTGGAGATCGGGTGGACGTGGATCACGCCCGCGTTTCAGCGGACGGTGATCAATACGGAATCGAAGTTCCTCCTTCTCCGGCACGCGTTCGAGGATAGGGGGTGTCAGCGTGTGGAGCTCAAGACCGACGCGCTGAATGCCAAGTCCCGAAACGCGATGCTCCGGGTTGGGTGCAAGGAGGAGGGGACGCTGCGGAGCCACATGCTGACCGAAACCGGGCGTGTGCGGGACTCCGTGTACTTCAGCATCATCGCCAGCGAATGGACGGGCGTGAAGGCCGGTCTGTTGGAGAAGCTCGCCCGCTGAGCTGTCGTTACATTTATTTCTCGGCCCGATAGCTCAGCTGGCAGAGCAGCGGACTTTTAATCCGAAGCGCGTGGGTTCGAGCCCCACTCGGGCCACTTGCAGGACAGCACGAAGCCGCTGCGGATACCGCAGCGGCTTCGCTCGTTCTCGCGGCGTTTTTCTTGCCCCCTCCTCCTCATATGCCAGACGGCCTGACGCGCCTCATCATCGCCTTCATGGTGATGCTTCTTCTTGGTGGGCTTGCCGCGCGGGGCTGGGAAAGGCATCGCGAGAAGCCTGACGCCCTGCGCCGCATCATGCGCGAATGGTGGCGTTCGCTTCGGACGCGATGGTCAGCGCGCGCCTATCTCACCGTCCATTTTCTGGCTGGGCTGGGCGTCAGCCTCGCCGCCCTCGCGCTTTTCTCCCTGATCACCATCGGGGTTGTCCGCAAGCAGCGCGTGACGCTGTTCGATCAATGGCTTGCGGATGCAATCCAGCGGCATTCCACAGACGTTGGGATCCTGCTTGCGAGATTTGCCAGCGGCCTGGGCGACCCGCGTCTGCTGCTCGCGCTGTTCGCCGTGGGCGCCACGCTGCTGTGGTTTCGGCGCAACCTCGTGCTCTTCGCTGCCTGGATCGGGGCGTTCGTCGGTGGCACGCTGCTGGACGCCGCCCTGAAGATCATCTTCCGGCGCGACAACCCGAAGTGGATTGAATCGTTCGCCACGGGCAACGGGTTCACGTTTCCGAGCGGCCACGTGATGGGCGCCCTCATCGCGTGGGGAATGCTTGCCTACGTGCTACTGATCACGTACTCGCGCCGCCGCTGGTCGGACGGCGTCATTGGCATCGGTCTCGTGACGCTCACCGGCGTCATCGGCTTCAGCCGCATCTATCTCGGCGTGCACTACCTGAGCGATGTCATCGCCGGACTCGCAGCGGGTACCCTGTGGATCGCCACCTGCGTGACGGCGGTCGAGGTGGCGCAGGGTGATGACGATCGCAGGGCAGGGCAGCGCAGGGGTGGATCGCGTGGGGAGCGCTCCGACCGCCGGAGCGAGGAGCGCCGCCATCCCGACGACGCGTTGCATACCACGTGATGTGACGGCGCGCACGTTCGCTGTGGGTCCCACGCAACGGCGTTGCCTCTCGCAATGCTCGATCGTGTTGCCACTGGATAGGCGCTGGGGACAATTGCGGCGCCGGCAGGCGCGCGCTATGCAGGTCCCCCCGCCACACGCCATTACATGACGAGTCCGAGCTCACAACAGAACGAGCCGGCTGTTCCGATCACGCTGTCGCAACTCAAGCGCGAGCGTCTTCGTTTCACCGGCTTCGAAATGAATCGCACCCCTGCGGGACAATGCGCCGCCGAGGTTCACCTCGAGTGGCTCGACGGTGCCTCGGTCACAGGGCAGGCCAAGGGGCATACCTCGCCCCTCGGCGACTACCGCATCGCGGCGGAAGCCACATTGCGCGCACTCGAGCAGTTCAGCAAGGGCGCACTCCAGTTCGAACTCGTGGGCGTAAAGGCCATGCGCGCGTTCGACGCCAATGTCGTCATCGTCGCAGTGCACGTGATTCGCGGAGAAGGCCCCAAGCGGCTGCTCGGCGCACATCTCGCCGAAAGCGATCCTATGCGATCGACGGTGCTTGCCATCCTGAACGCGACCAACCGACTGCTCGGCAACTTCATCGCGCGATGAGGGCGCGGTGGGCCGGCGCCATGGCGGTGTGGTCCGGCGCCCTGTGGCTGGTGAGTGGTTGCGCGCCGCCCATTATGCCAATGGCCACGCAACCTGCCATCGCGCCAGCGGCTGCTGATAGCACGGCCGTGAGCGGGCCCTCGCCTGCCGAGCTGCCTGTGCTCCCCGCTGCGCCACGCGTGGAGGTGTCGATCACATCCAGGGACGTGGTGCGCGAAGCGTTCGCCGTCTTTGGAGACACGTCCGTCGCGTTTCCCGGTGCGGGTATGGGGGTGCTGCAAGCAGATGGGCCCTCGCCCTCGCCGGTGTGGGACATCGACGTTCGCTCGTTCGAAGGGCAAGCGCGCGTTGAGTGGTGGGTCCAGCGCCTGTCCGTTGACTGGCGCGACGGCTTCGGCGCGCAGATTCGTCGTGGCGTGCCGTACGATTCGATGATGCGCGCCAAGCTCCGCGCCGGAGGGATCCCCGAGGACATGGTGTATCTCGCGCTCATCGAGAGCGGTTTCGACCCCCATGCATATTCGCGTGCGGCGGCGGTTGGAATG
>JBKJKH010000367.1:0-3015 GCA_046597595.1 Gemmatimonadaceae bacterium | reverse complement strand
TCGCCGCCAACGTCGATGACGTCGGCCCCTTCATCAACCAGCTGCAGGGCGAATTCGACGGCGGCTTCCGTTTCGAAATGCCGTCCCTTGTCACTGAAGCTGTCGGGCGTGACGTTCACGATCCCGAAAATGCGAGGGCGGTCGAGGGACATCGCCCCGCCGCGCATGCGCCACGCCGCCCCGACGAACGGCGGCGGGCTCGTCACGCCGGCGCGACCTCCGGTCCACCAAGCAACGGCGGATTGCGCCGAGGCTCTGCGGCCGCAGGCGACCCGGAGAGCGATACAGCTGCCGGCACCGCAGGCACTCCGGGAATCCGCGGTGGCAGAATTTCGCCCCGTACGAGCCGCTGGATGTCCTCGCGCGCAAGCGTCTCGCGTTCGAGCAGCGACGCCGCGATTGAATGCAGCAAATCAATGTTCTCAGCCAGCACGGCCTTGGCGCGCGCGTGCGCGTCTCCGATCACGCGTGAAACTTCGGCGTCGACGAGTTGCGCCATCTTCTCGGACACTCCCCGGCGGTGCTGGATCTCGCGCCCGAGGAAGAGTTCCTGCTCATTATCACCAACGAGCACCGGGCCGATCGCATCCGAAAGTCCCCATTGCGTCACGTAGCGCCGCGCGATGGCCGTCGCCTGCTGAATGTCGCTCGACGCGCCGGTGGTGACGCGATCGCGGCCGAAGATCAACTCTTCCGCCGTGCGACCGCCGTAGGACATCACCAGACGCGCCTCGATTTGCTGGCGAGTCACGGACACGCGATCGTCCTCTGGAAGGGTGAACGCGATGCCGAGCGCACGACCACGCGGCACAATCGTGACTTTATGCAGGGGATCGTTGCCGAGCACCTTGATGGCGCAGACGGCGTGGCCCGCCTCGTGGTACGCCGTCAGCCGCCGCTCCTCTTCCTTCATGACGAGCGACTTGCGCTCGGCCCCGAGCATGACCTTGTCCTTGGCCTCCTCGAGGTCGCTCATGTAGATCTTGTCGTGCCCGCGACGCGCCGCGAGCAATGCCGCCTCGTTGACGAGGTTCGCGAGATCGGCACCCGCCATGCCCGGTGTGCCCCGGGCTACGGTGGTAACCTCGACATCATCGGCAATCGGCTTGTTGCGCAGGTGGACGCGCAAAATTCCCTCGCGTCCGCGGAGATCCGGGGCGTCGACGATGATCTGGCGGTCGAAGCGGCCCGGCCGCAACAGTGCCGGGTCGAGCACGTCAGGACGGTTGGTCGCGGCGATCAGAATCACGCCCTCATTCGACTCGAAGCCGTCCATCTCGACGAGCAGCTGGTTGAGCGTCTGTTCGCGCTCGTCGTGCCCGCCGCCCAGGCCCGCGCCACGATGGCGGCCAACCGCGTCGATTTCATCAATGAAGATGATGCACGGCGCGTGAGCCTTGCCCTGCTCGAACAGGTCACGTACCCGGCTCGCGCCAACGCCAACGAACATCTCGACGAAATCAGAACCCGACATCGAGAAGAACGGACGATTTGCTTCTCCCGCCACCGCTCGCGCGAGCAAGGTCTTGCCGGTACCCGGCGGCCCGACGAGCAGCGCCCCCTTTGGAAGCCGCCCACCCAGCTTGGTGAACTTCTGCGGGTCCTTGAGGAACTCGATGATCTCCTGCAGCTCGACTTTCGCTTCATCCGCACCGGCGACGTCGGCGAACGTGATCTTCGGCGTATCGCCCGTCAGCAACTTGGCTTTCGACTTCCCGAATGAAAATGCCTTCGCGCCGCCGGCCTGCATCTGCCGGAAGAGGAAGATCCAGAAACCGATGAGCAGCAGGTACGGCAGGAACGTGATGAGCATTGCGCCAATCGACGGGCGCGCATCGACCGCGTCGATCTCGACATTGTGCTCACGAAGCCGCGTGAGTTCCGAGTCGGAATTCTCGACCGGCAGGCGGACGGTGAAATTCTTGGCATCTTTCGCGTTCGCGACCGTGATCTTCTCGCGAAATTCCCCCGTGATCGACCGCCCAGCCTGGATGGTGACCTTGGAGACGTTGTTCTTCTGGAGCTCGCGATCGTACTGCGAGTAGCTGATCTGGGGAGCCTGCTCGGCACGTCCGCTCGAAAACTGGATGAACGCGACGGGAACAAGGATCACGAGAATCCAGAAGGACAGCGTCTTGCTGAACCGCTTCCAGCTGAACTTCGGTTTCGGAGAATTCGGGGCTACGGCCATGGCCTGAAAGCTATTCGAGACTCGCGATATACGGCAGATGCCGGAAGTTTTCCGCGTGGTCCAATCCATACCCCACAAGGAACTCATTTGGTGCATCAAAACCCACGAATTGCGTGGGATACCGCAGGTGCTCCGCGATGTGCTTGTGTAACAGGGCGCAAATTTCGAGGGAACGCGGACTTCTGACCTTCAGGAGGTCCATGAGGTGTGAAAGCGTCCGTCCGGAATCGACAATGTCCTCGACGAGGAGGATGTGCTTGCCCTCGAGCACCGTCGCGGGATCGTAGACCAGCCGGACCTGGCCGCTCGACACCATGGCGTCCCCGTAACTGGCAGCGACGAGGAAATCGACCTGGAGCGGGCGCTGGATCTGCCTGACCAGATCGCTCAGGAAGATGAAGGACCCCTTGAGAAGGCCCAGGACCAGGAGATCGCCTTCCGGATACGTGGCCGTGATCAGCTTGCCAAGTTCCGCAACGCGGGCGGCGATCTCTGCCTCGCTGTACACGACGCGCCGCATTGCACGCCCGTCCAGGCGCGGGTCACTCGTTGGTGCGCTCACACACGAATCGGACTGCCGGTCGCCCGGACCGGACGGTCGCCGCGTCACTGCGGCACACTCCAGGAATCCACACGACTTCTTCGCCGGCCAGCACGACCGGCCAGCCCATACGCTCGGGTCCGGCAATGCGCGCATCGCTCAGGAATCGCTTCACCCGGCGCAACACCCCGCCTGCATCCCGACGCATCCGGTCGCCCGCCTGCCACGGCCGTATCTGCAAAGGTAAGCCAGCGGGCAGGTCCGCGCGCGCGGCGTCATCGCC
>JBKJKH010000376.1:0-2728 GCA_046597595.1 Gemmatimonadaceae bacterium | reverse complement strand
GTTGCAACTGCGCGTTGTTCGCATCATCCAGCGCCCGGCCACGAAGGTCGAGCCGCCCCGAATAGCGCTTGCTGCGCACGCCGGGTCGCCCGCCTAACGCCGTCACGGCGAGCCCCGAGTCATCCGCCACACTCGGCACGCCCGTCACTTCGAAGAACCACCGCGCCTTCGCCAGCGCGTTCTCCTCGAACGTGTCGTGCGACTCGACATGCTCCTCCTCTGCCGTCTCCGGAAGACCCAGCGCCTCGGGTGTCGTCACCAGCACGCCAGCGGCCGCAAAGATCGGCAGCAACTCACGCACCTTGCCTGCGTTTCGTGTGGCGATGAGCAGCCGCCGCGGCTCGCTCATCCCGCGAGTGCCGCCTGCTGCAGCGAGTCGAGCGTCACAATGCCCGCCTCTGCCATTGCCAGCATCTGGTCCAGTGCGCCCCGGTCAAACGTGCCGTTCTCGCCCGTCCCCTGCACCTCCACGAAACGGCGCTCGCTGCTCATGACGACATTCATGTCTACATCGGCGCGCACGTCCTCGTCGTAGTCAAGGTCGAGGCGGGGCTCCCCATCCACCACACCGACGCTCACCGCTGCCACGCGCCGCTTCACCGGCGAGTGCGTGAGGTGGCCTTCGCTCACCAGCCAGGCAAACGCGTCCGACGCCGCGACGCAGGCTCCCGTGATCGCCGCCGTGCGTGTGCCGCCATCCGCCTGCAGCACATCGCAATCAATGCGCACGGTGAACTCCCCGAATGCGAAGTCGTCGAGCATCGCACGCACGCTGCGTCCGATCAACCGCTGGATCTCCTGCGTGCGACCGCCGAGGCGCTCGCGCTCGCGCGACGTGCGCGTCCGCGTCGCACGCGGAAGCATGGCATACTCGGCGGTGAGCCAGCCCAGTCCTTTCCCCCTGCGCCACGAAGGGACGCTCGTCTCGACCGACGCGGCGCACAGCACCCGCGTGCCCCCGAACGATACGATGCACGAGCCCTCGGCATACGGTAGCGCGGCGCGCTCGAGACTCACGGAACGGAGCGCGTCGAGTGCGCGCCCTGCGCGAGGAGACGCAGCGGAACGGTCAGTCGGTTCGGACACGGAGTCGTTCGATGAGGGAGGTGGTCGAGTGTCCCGGTGTCAGCGGGATGATGATCACGTCGCCACCGCGCGCGCGCACTTCCCGCGCGCCGACGACCTGGTCGGGAGCATAATCGCCGCCCTTGACGATGACGTCGGGCTCAAGATGACAGACGAGTTCGAGCGGCGTATCCTGTTCAAAGATCACGACCGCGTCGACGACTTCGAGCGCGGCGAGCAGGTAGGCGCGTTCCACTTCTGAACGCACGGGACGTCCGTTGCCCTTCAGGCGACGCACCGAGGCATCCGCATTCACGCCGACCACGAGGAAGTCGCCATGCGCGCGCGCCCCGGCGAGCACGTCGACGTGCCCGGGATGGAGGAGGTCGAACACCCCGTTCGTGAAGACGACACGCCCACCATCGTTCTTGCGCAGCGCCTCACGCCAGTTTCGCGCGGCGGGCCAGTCGAGAACCTTAGCGCTGGCCTGACGGGGCATCGCCACTGATCCTGCCAAACGCGTGCGGCTTGAGATGCACGTTCCTGATGCCGAAGGGGAACTCCACGGCCTCGATGTAATCCGCCCAGATCGCGATGTTCCGGCCCGAGCGCACAATCACGATGGCATGCCCCTCCTCGGGGATCTCCAACGTGTCTGCCACCATGTGCAACCTGGCGATGATTTCGTCGTTCCCCTTGGTGCCGGCGACTTTCAACTCTCCCTGCATCGCGTCCTCGAAGCGATACGAGCGCAGGTACGCTTCGCCGAAGTGCGTCGCGAAATAGCCGATGGCCACGAGGATGAAGATCGAAAAGAGGCAGCCGAGCGTGCCGGCGCCGCGCCGATTGGTCACCACTGCGATTGCGCTCCCTCGATGACGTCGTTGACCAACCGATCGATCGCCTGGCGACGACCCGCCGCTTCGGCACGCTCGGCATATTCGCCTTCGGCCGCGAGGCTCTTTTTCGACCAGAGGACGCGGCCTGTCGTCTGGTCCACGATTTCGACGTCCACCGTGATCTGCAGCCGGCGGCGCACGTTGGTCGTGGAGAGTGTCGCGTCGGCACTGTAGGCAACTGGCACATCGGGATCGTAGCGCGTAATCGTCCCCCGCACTACCGCGTCGGCGCGGTCTTCGGGGGATTCTCGCAATCCGAGTCTCGATTGCACGCCCTTCCGCATCAATTCGAACAGCTCGCGCTGCAGCTCGGGCGCGGCCGTTTCATTCTCGAACGGCAGGACCGCGACGGTCTTGACGTGCGTCGGCAGGCCGCCCCCGGCAAAACCATACGGGAGGCAGGCACTGATGCCGAGCGCGAGCAGCACGATGCTACGGCGACCAGATTTCACTGCTGAATCCCGGCACGGTGAATGATTTCGTCAGGTCGATCGTGAGCGAGCGTCGATTCTCGAGTTGGTCGTAGCGCACCCGGAACTCCCCCGAGCGCACGACCTGCTCGATAATGCGCCCGCCAGAGATACGCTCCACGCGCGCCAGCACGCCCTTCACGACGTGAATGCGCCAGATCTCATTGCGCGACACGTTGATATCGGCTCGCAGCGTATCGCCCTCGACGCGCACGACCGTATCCTTCCCCGCAGGCACCGCAAGCCGGCCGAGGGTCGCCCAGAGGAGCGGCGCTGGGGGGAAGAACTTGCGCG
>JBKJKH010000243.1:0-4855 GCA_046597595.1 Gemmatimonadaceae bacterium | reverse complement strand
ATCGAGATGCATGAAGCGTTTGCCGCGCAGGTGCTTTCCAACCTCAAGGGCTTCACGTCGAAGGAGTGGGCGCGTCGCGCGGGGTTCGAGAAGCCGGTCGGTGAGGTGGATCGCGCCAGACTCAACGTGATGGGCGGCTCCATTGCCATCGGTCATCCGTTCGGCGCGACCGGAGGCCGCATCCTGACCACGTTGTGCAACGAGCTCGCGCGTCGAGACGCGCAATTCGGACTGATGACGGTGTGTGCGGCGGGAGGCATGGGCCATGCGATGGTGGTGGAGCGCGTATGAGCGCGTTCTCACTCGAAGTCACTGACCGCGTCGGCATCATCACCTTCGACCTGCGCGGTGAATCGGTGAACAAGTTCAATCGCGCGGTGAAGGATGAGTTCAGCGCGCTGGCGGAGCGTGTCGAGGGCGATGATTCCATCGGTGCGCTGGTGCTGATCAGCGGGAAGGCAGACACGTTCATTGCCGGCGCAGACATCGAAGAATTTCTTGCGCTGAAGGGTGCTGCGGACGCGGAGCGCTTGTCGCGCGAGGGACAGTTGATGCTCGACCGGCTCGAGCGGATGCGCACACCAGTGATCGCCGCCGTGCACGGCGCCTGTCTCGGCGGCGGCCTCGAGGTCGCGCTCGCGTGCCGGTACCGCATCGCGAGCGATTCGGCAAAGACCGTGTTTGCTCTACCGGAAGTCATGCTCGGCCTCCTGCCGGGCGCTGGAGGGACGCAGCGGCTCCCGCGGCTCGTGGGGCTCGCCGAAGCGCTGCCGATGATGCTCGAGGGCAAGAACGTGCGGGCGAAGAAGGCGCTGCAGATTGGACTCGTGGATGAGATGGTGCATCCATCCATTCTCCGTGAGGTTGCAGTGAAGCGTGCGCGCGAGTTCGCGGCTGGAAAGCGCGAAAGCGGGAAGCATGGCGGCGGATTGCAACGCATGCTGCTCGATGGAAACCCCGCCGGGCGCTCACTCGTGTTCGGCAAGGCGCGCAAGGCCGTGATGGCGAAGACGCGCGGACACTATCCGGCGCCGCTCGCAATTCTCGAGGTCGTGAAGACCGGTCTGGATCGTGGCAAGGAACACGGGCTGCGCGAAGAAGCGCGGATGTTTGGCGAACTGTCGGCGACGGACGTGTCGAAGCAGCTCATCTTCCTTTTTTTCGCGACGACGGCGCTGAAGAAAGAGTCGGGCGTGGCCGGCGATGCACCGCCTGCGCTGCCGGTGAACAAGCTCGCGATTCTCGGGACGGGTTTCATGGGTGCCGGTATCGCGAGTATCGCCGCGCCCGTGGGGACCGTTGTCCGCTTCAAGGACACTGATCACGACCGCGTCCGGAAGGGACTCAAGGGCGTGCGTGATGTGCTGGCCGAAAAGGTAAAGCGGCGCCGCATGACACCCTTGGACCTCGAGAATACGATGTCGCTCGTGGGAGGGACGGTCGATTACTCCGGATTCCATACTGTGGATCTCGTGATCGAGGCGGTCTTCGAGGAGCTCGGCGTCAAGCACGAGGTGATCCGCGAGATGGAGCCGCATTTGCCGTCGCACGCAGTGATCGCGTCCAATACCAGCACGATTCCGATTGCGGACATTGCGTCGGCGTCGCAGCGCCCGGAGCGTGTGGTGGGGATGCATTTCTTCTCGCCGGTCCACAAGATGCCGCTGCTCGAGGTCATTGCGCCGCGGGGTGCGGACGTGGAGGCAGTCACGACCGCAGTGGCGTATGGCAAGGCGTTAGGCAAGACCGTTATTGTCGTGGACGACGCGCCGGGGTTCTACGTCAACCGCATTCTTGCGCCGTACATCAATGAAGCAGGGCGGCTGCTCGATGAAGGCGCGCCGATCGACGCCATCGACAGTGCGCTGGTGGATTTCGGATTCCCGGTGGGACCGATCACGCTGCTCGACGAAGTCGGGCTTGATATCGCGGGGAAGTCGGGGCGCATCATGCTCGAAGCCTTCGGGGATCGCCTCGCCCCCTCGCAGACGCTGCTCGCCGTGCAGGGCGCCGGCCGGCTCGGGAGGAAGGGCAAGAAAGGGTTCTACACATACGACGAGCAGGGCAAGAAAGGCGATGTCGATGCGTCGGTGTACGCGCACACGCCGTCGGGCAGCACGCGCAGCGAAATTTCGCGGTCCGAGATCCAGGAGCGCACGGTCTACGCGATGCTGAACGAGGCCGCGCGCTGCCTTGCGGATGGCATCATCCGCTCACCTCGGGACGGTGACATCGGAGCGGTATTCGGGATCGGGTTTCCCCCCTTTCGGGGCGGACCGTTCCGCTATGCGGATGCCATTGGCGTTATCGAGCTCGTCCGAAAGCTCGAGGAGCTCGACGCGCGCTTTGCCGGGCGTTTCACGCCAGCGGACCTGCTGGTGCAGATGGCGCGCCGGAGCGGAGAGCGGTTTTACGAGCGGTGAGCGGTGAAGTGACGCGGACGTCGCTCGCAGGGTCTCCCTCGATGTCCATGGATCTGTCCGATGGCATACTCGTGCGCCGTGTGCGCGAGGGCGAGGTAGAGCTCTTCGCGGCGCTCGTTGCACGCTACCGCGATCGCGGAGCGCGCTTCGCCACGCGCATGCTCGGGCGTTCCGAGGATGCGGAAGAAGCGCTTCAGGATGCGTTCGTTCGTGCGTACAGGGCGCTCGACCGCTGTGACGATCCCGATCGCTTCGACCGTTGGTTCTTCAGCATTCTCGCCAATCGGTGCCGGACGGCGGGAGCGCGAATCGGAAGGCGCGAGCAGACGTTCGTCGCGGAAGAAGAAGGAGTGCCGCGCGCTGCTGTGCCGCATCCAGCGGAACGCAGCGCGTGGCGGGAAGAGCTGGATCGCGCTGTGGGCATGCTCGACACGGACCAGCGCGAGGCGTTCCTGCTCAAGCATGTCGAGGAACTGAGTTACGAGGAAATGTCGGAGATCACCGGCGCTACAGTTTCAGCGCTCAAGATGCGGGTCAAGCGTGCATGCGAGCGGTTGCGCTTCACGCTCCAGGGGGCATACACGAATGGGTGACGAACACGATATGAACGACGAGCTGGATGTTGAGCTGGCTGATGAGTTGATCGCGCGCGCGGCGACGTCTCTCAGGGAGCCGGTGGCCACGAGCGCTGGCTTCGACGCGCGGGTGATGGCGGAAGTGCGCGGACGGCGGTCGCGTCCGTGGCTCCTGCGCGCGCGCACGTTGCGTGTGTCACCCATCGCCGGACTCGCGGCTGCCGCGGCAATTTCGGCCGTCACGCTCCTTGTTCCCCGCCTCACGACGCTCGTGGTGCCGCCGGTTGTTTCCACGGTTGTTCCGGTCGTAGCCACCGAGGCCGCGCGCGCTGCGGCGACCGTTCTCGCGACGCATGCAGCCGACGCCGCCGGCCTCCAATATGTCCAGTTCGTGTTTGTCGCACCTGCTGCGCGCAAGGTCGCTGTCGTCGGGAGCTTCAACGACTGGGATACGGCGAAGACGCAGATGGTGCGCGGTCCGGGCGGGGTCTGGAAAGCCATGGTCCCGCTCACTGCCGGCCGCTACACCTACTCCTTCGTTGTGGACGGTGCACGCTGGCAGGCAGATGCTTCGGCGCCACGTTCGGTTGATGACGACTTCGGTGCGCCGAGTTCCGTGATCACGGTCGCGCCCCGCCCATAGCCAAGAGATGCTGACGGATCTGCGGCTCCTTCATAGATTGGCGGTGTGTGCCGCCTTGCTCCTTTGCACGCCGCGTGCTCACGCGCAGCGGTCGCCTGCCGCACGTCTCTCGGGACGCGTCCCACCGGCGGTGCAGGCGGAGCTGATCGTGGTCATCGATTCCGCCATCGCGTTTGGGCTACCGGCGGACGCACTGGTGCAGAAAGCACTCGAAGGTGCGACCAAGCGCGCGGAGGCCAGTCGGATTCTCAGCGCGGTTCGCACGCTCGCGCGGGAGCTCGCCGTTGCGCGACAGGCAATCGGAACCGATGCGACGGACGCGGATCTCGTCGCTGCGGCCAGCGCATTGCATGCAGGCATTTCGCCGGACATCCTGCGTCGCTTGCGCAGGGATCGACCGAAGCAGCCGCTCACGATCGCGCTTGGGCTCGTGAACGAATTGATTGCACGTGGCGTCTCTGCGTCGCAGTCCATGGGAACGGTACTGGCGCTGATAGAGCGCGGAGTGCGCGACGAGGCGCTGGTGGCATTCGGTCGCGAAGTGGAGCGCGATATTGGATCGGGTGCACCTCCTTCGATCGCGACGGAGATTCGCGGCGATGCGTTCGCGCAAAATGCGGCGCCGGGTCGTACCGAAACAGCGGCGGCAGGCGATGCCGCGGCACCCGCGCCGTCGCCGGTACCGAGGGCGCCCAGGAAGCCCTGATCGCGCACCGTCGCGGGGTGGCGTGAGCATTCGCCATCTCGCGGCCGCGTTTCTCGCATTACGGTGTAGCCATCCGGCCGAGGCGGGTGCGCAGGCCACCGCCGCGCTGGAGGCTGCTGCCGCTCGCGTGACGTACGACGGATTTCTGGCATCGAATGCGGTGACCGTGGCGCCGGGTTTTTCGTTTGTCGCGCCGCATGCGAATGTGGTCGCTGGAGTCGTCGCCACGTTTTTTGAAAGTGGGAGCCGCAGCTCCCTGCTGTCTATCGACGGATCCTGGCGCGCGCTCGCGCGGCAGCGAATGTCGCTCGAGTTGCGCGGTTCGACGGGGGCGAGTTTCTACACCTACTCCGACCCGGCCGCGGATGCGCTGGGTGGTGTGCGCGCTACCTACGGAGCGCGGACGCGTGGACTCTGGGCGGGCGCGGATGCGGGCGGGCAGGCGGGACGCGGTGTCACCTCCGGTGTCGCGCGGATCGATGCGGGCGCGTGGTTGCGGGCTCGTAAT
>JBKJKH010000340.1:0-3136 GCA_046597595.1 Gemmatimonadaceae bacterium | reverse complement strand
AGGATGATCTGGCTCCCGACGTTCGACGTCATGATCACGACGGAGTTCCGGAAGTCGACCGTGCGACCCTGCGAATCCGTGAGCCGGCCATCGTCAAGGATCTGGAGCAGGATGTTGAAGACATCGGGATGCCCCTTCTCGATTTCGTCGAACAGGATCACCGAATATGGGCGACGCCGCACCGCTTCGGTGAGCTGTCCGCCCTCCTCGTATCCCACGTACCCCGGCGGTGCGCCGATCATCCGCGCCACGGCGTGCTTCTCCATGTACTCCGACATGTCGAGGCGCACGAGCGCATGCTCGTCATCAAACAGGAACTCGGCCAGCGCGCGCGCCGTTTCGGTCTTGCCGACGCCGGTAGGTCCCAGAAAAATGAAGGACCCGATAGGACGATTTGGATCCTGCAGCCCCGCGCGCGACCGGCGCACCGCATTGGACACGGCGTGCACGGCTTCTCTCTGCCCGATGACCCGCGTGGCGAGCACACTTTCGAGCTTTGTGAGCCGCTCACGTTCGCTTTCCATCATGCGCGAAACCGGAATGCCGGTCCATCGTGCAACAATGTCGGCGATGTCATCCGCCGTCACCTCTTCCTTCAGGAATTGCGGGCGGCCGCCATCCTTGCTCGCGAGCGCGGCCTCCGCCTCCTTCATGTTCCGTTCGAGTTCCGGGATGCGCCCATACGTGATCTCGCCCGACCGCGCGAGGTCGCCCTTTCGCGTGGCCTGGTCTGCCTCAATGCGCGCCTGGTCGATCTCCTGCTTGATCCGGCCAACGGCGCCCAGGGTCTCCTTCTCGCGCTGCCACTGGGCTTTCATGCCGCCGCTCTTCTCACGCAAATCGGCAAGATCGCGCTCGATATGCTGGAGGCGTTCCCTGGACGCCTTGTCCTTCTCCTTCTTCAGCGCCGCCTGCTCGATCTGCAGCTGAATGATGCGGCGCTCGACTTCATCGATCTCCTGTGGCATCGAATCGATCTCGATGCGCATGCGCGAGGCGGCTTCGTCGAGGAGGTCGATCGCCTTGTCGGGAAGAAAGCGGTCGCCGATGTAGCGGTGCGACAACGTCGATGCGGCGACTACCGCGCCATCCGTGATGCGGACGCCATGGTGCGCTTCGTAGCGCTCCTTCAGGCCACGCAGGATCGCGATGGTGTTCTCCACTGACGGCTCGCCAACGTAGACCGGTTGGAATCGCCGCTCGAGTGCCGCGTCCTTCTCGATGTACTTCCGGTACTCATCGAGCGTGGTGGCGCCGACGACGCGCAACTCCCCGCGCGCCAGCGCGGGCTTGAGCATGTTCCCGGCATCCGGCGAGCCTTCGGTCTTCCCTGCGCCAACGATCGTGTGCAGCTCGTCGATGAACACGATGAACCGTCCCTCGCCGTCCGTCAGTTCCTTGAGCACGGCCTTGAGACGTTCCTCGAATTCTCCCCGGTACTTCGCGCCCGCAAGCATGGCGCCGATGTCGAGTGAAACGAGCGCCTTGTTCTTGAGACCCTCCGGGACGTCACCGTTCACGATCCGCTGGGCGAGACCCTCCGCAATGGCCGTCTTGCCTACGCCGGGTTCTCCGATCAGCACCGGATTGTTCTTGGTACGGCGCGACAACACCTGGATCACGCGACGGATTTCTTCGTCGCGCCCGATCACGGGATCGAGCTTGCCACGCCGCGCGCGCTCGGTCAGGTCGGTGGAGAACCGCTGCAACGCCTGGTATTTCTCTTCCGGATTCTGGTCCGTGACCTTGTGCGATCCTCGCACGGCCTTGAGTGCCTCCAGCAGCAGCGCGCGCGTGACGCCGACTGCGTTCAGCAGCGTCCGGCTTTCGCTGCCTTTCGTTTCAGCGAGGGCAAGGAGGATGTGCTCAGTCGACACGAACTCGTCACCCAGGTCGCGCGCTTCTTCGTCGGCCTTGTCGAACACCTGGTTCAACTCGCGCGAAAGCGTGGGCTGTCCACCCGACTGCTTGGGGTAGCGTTCCGCCTCCCTGGCCGCCTGCTCTCGAAGCTGCGTGACGTTCGCCCCCAGCTTCTGAAGCAGGGGCACGACGATGCCGTCATCCTGCCCCAGGAGGGCGAGCAGCAGATGAAGGTCGTAGACCAGCGGATTTCCGGCTCGGCGCGCGAGGCCGAGGGCCTCGTTGAAGGCTTCGCCGGACTTGACGGTAAGACGGTCGGGATTCAGCACGAGTCGGGGTGCGGGTTCTGTACTGGAATTATATTGTGCCGACGACAATGCGTGCTGCCATCCTTGCGCTCTCCAGCGCCTTCCTTGCCCTTGGGTGCGACCGGCCGGAGACGATCGCGCCGCTCACCGACTCGGTGTTCGTCGCCGTGATGGGCGACATGAAGCGCATGACGGATTCTCTCGGACGCGCGCCTGATTCCGCCATGCGCGCCGCGGTGCTGCGCACGCATCGCGCGAGCGCAGCGGACGTCGAGACAACCGCACGTGTCCTCGCGGAGGATGCGGAGCACGCCGCGATGATCTGGCACGCGATCGACAAGCGTGCGACGAATCCGCTCCGGCCCAGGTAAGCGCGCTACTACCACAGGCGCGGTATTACCAAAGGAAGCGCGCCCCGGGACTGCTCCCGGGGCGCGCTTTTGATTGCTCGGATGGTTGACGCGTCCGCGCTACTTGGCGACGAGCATCTTCCGGCTGTCGACGACCTTCCCGTCAATGACCAGCTGGTAAAAATAGATTCCCGACGCGACTTCCCGCGCGGTGCTCAAATACTTTCCGTCCCAAAACGCTTGATAGGTCCCGCAACTCAGCGGAACATTCTCGAGCGACTGGCCGCCCGCCACGTTGCCAGAACCGCCCTGCAACACCGGAATCGCGACGACCTGCGACAGCAGGTTGTAGATCTTCAACGTCGCCCGGTAGGTGCGCCCGAGATCCTGACAGTTCGCGGGATCACCGATGTTGAACGGGATCCGCGTCTCCGGATTGAACGGGTTCGGGTAATTCTGTTTCAGACTTCCTTGTCCTCCTGGCCGGCGTGAGCCGGACTGCGCCGAGAGGACGCCTGGCACGTAGCAGAGAGCGAGCACTAATGAGAGTGCTGCCCAACGGTGCCTCATGTGACTTCTCCGGACTGACGAAGGTAGGGTTCTGGTACGGACTCCTGA
>JBKJKH010000176.1:0-4738 GCA_046597595.1 Gemmatimonadaceae bacterium | reverse complement strand
ACTACGCGACCGGTGGACTTGCCGCGCAAATCGCCGAACGCACCAGGCAGAAGACGAGCGACGTACGGAAGGAGGTCGACGCGCATCTCATCCCGGGCGCGACGCTGGCGCCTTCCGGGGTCTTTGCCACCACGCGGGCGCAAGAGGCGGGCTGCGTGTTCCTTCGCTCTACCTGACCTGGCGCTGACGCGCCTCGCCCGTGAGCGACCGGCCAACGGTTGTGGCGCTGTCCGCATTTCCCTTACGAGGACGGTGACGTTTCCCCGCCCCGGCGTCAGTGAATCACATCGAAATGTTCCGCACTCTGCCCGACGGACCAGCTGAGCTCCTCCGGGCATCTTTTCTCCACGAATCGCGACTTCGCAATTCGAACCCTCGGAGAAAACCATGCGCAACATCTCAATCGCCGCCATTGCCCTGCTGGCCGCTGCAACGACAGCGCGCGCGCAGTCGGGACGCCTCGAACTGCTCGAGGGCAGCAGCCTGAGTATTTCGGGAACCTCGACACTGCGCAAGTGGAGCTGCAGGACGAGCGCCCTGAACAGCACGCTGGCCCTCGGCAAGAACGATATCAATCCGCTCGGCGCTGGCAGCGGGGCCCGCGGTGAGGTCGATATCCTCGTCAAGACCCTCAAGTGTGGCCAGAAGACGATGGATCAGCACATGTACAAGGCGCTCAAGGCCGACGAGTTCCCCACCATCGGCTATACGCTAGGCAAGTACGAACTCCTCCCCGGCGCAACACAAGACAGCGTGAATGTGCGCACAACCGGGATGCTGAAGATCGCGGGCACGTCGAAGGAGATCACGATGGAAGTCCGCGCCAGCCGCGCCGAGGGCAACCTCGTGAAGGCGACCGGCAGCGTGCAGTTGCTCATGACCGACTTCGGTGTCAAGCCGCCTGTCGTCATGATGGGCATGCTGAAGACCGGCAATCAGATCACGGTTTCGTTTGATCTCCGCACGCATATCGCGCCGATCGTCGCGGCCGCGCACGCCGCTGACGGCGGCGTCGCCATACGCTGAACTGCGCCAACCCTGTCTCCGCTTTCCCTCCGTTCTTTCGTCCCTGAGGATCCTACCATGTCAATACGCAAGATTACATTCGGAGCGTTGCTCGTCCCCGCGCTCGCAGCCGTAGTGGCCGCGCAGAGCGTCGCAGCAACTACCCTCCGCGCCGCAGTAAAGGACACGACCGCGAAGGACTCTGTTCCCGTTATCGCTTCCGCACCGACGCCGATGCCCACGGTTCCCCAGGGCGCCGTGCAGTCCATTCGTCCACGGAATCAGAGCGGCATCTCGGTTTTTGAAACGCCCAAGGATTCCGGCAAGTTCGAGGGTCTGCAGCTCCGCCTCGGCGGCGCGTTCGTCCAGCAGTTCCAGGGACTGGGCCATGCGAACACCGCCAGTGCGAAGACGGTGGCGGGCGTCAACCAGAACAAACTCGCCGACATCGGTCACGGCTTCAACACCGCCGCCGCGAACCTGTCGCTGCAGGTCCAGCTGGCTGATGGCATTCGCGTAGACCTGCTCACGTACCTCTCATCGCGCCATCACAATGAGACGTGGGTAAAGGGCGGATATCTCCAGGTCGACAAGCTTGCCTTCCTGAAGTCCGCGACAATCGACGACCTCATGAAGTACTTCACGATCCGCGCCGGCCATTTCGAGGTCAACTACGGCGATGCGCACCTTCGCCGCAGCGATAACGGGGATGCGATCTACAACCCCTTCGTCGGGAACCTGGTCATGGACGCCTTCACCACGGAAATCGGTGGCGACGTGATGTTTCGCAGGAATGGCTTCCTCGCGATGGCTGGCGCCACCGGCGGTGAGATCAAGGGCAACCTCCGTGCGCGCGCCGACCGCGCCCCGGCATTCCTCGGGAAGCTGGGCTTCGACAAGCAACTCACGCAGTCCCTGCGCACCCGCCTGACCGGCTCGACATACATCAGCCGCAAGAGCCCCGCGCAGACGCTGTACGCGGGTGACCGAGCTGGCTCCCGCTACATGCTCGTTCTCGAGAATGCGACGGCCACCGAAGCGGGCACGCCCGCATCTGGTCTCTTCACCCCGGGATTCCGTCGTGAGGTCACCTCGGTGATGGTCAATCCCTTCATCAAGTTCAACGGACTGGAACTGTTCGGTACGATCGAGCAGTCGAATGGCCGCGCCGCCGGTGAAGCCCGCGACCGCTACGTGCGCCAGTATTCGAGCGAGGCCGTGTACCGCTTCGCCGGCAACGAGCAACTTTACGTCGCCGGACGCTACAACACCGTCCGCGGAAACCTCGCAGCCATCGCGCCGAAGGTCAGTGTCGAGCGCACTGCGGCAGCCATCGGCTGGTTCATGACGCCAAACGTGCTGGTGAAAGGCGAGCTGGTACGGCAGCTCTACAAGGACTTTCCGCTGACCGACATTCGCAACGGCGGCAAGTTCAACGGGTTCATGATCGAGGGAGTCGTCGCCTTCTGATCACGCAGTCCCCGCATCGCGAAGGGCGGCCGCCAGGGCCGCCCTTCGTCGTTCACGCGATCGGCACCGTGAATGAAAAGATGCTACCCGAGCCGAGGGTACTCTGTACGCGGAGATCGCCATCGTGTGCGTCGATGATGCCCTTCGCTATTGCGAGTCCCAGTCCCGTGCCGCGTTGCTCCGCACCTCGCCCGGCATGCCAGAAGCGTTCGAAGACGTGCGGCACATCCGCTGCTGGAATTCCTGGCCCCGAATCACCAACGCTGAAGCAGACGCTGCGGCCGTCGCTATCGAGTGCCGCAAGGACCGAGATGCGCCCACCCGCAGGGGTGAACTTGACCGCGTTCCCGATCAGGTTCTGCAGCACCTGCACGATGCGGCCAGCATCGGCGTTGATGAGTGGCAGGGCGGGAGCGAGCGTGGTCTCTATTCGCTGGTTCTTCTCGGTGGCTTCGAGCGCCAGCATCGACGTCGCCGAGTGCACCAGCGGTTCCACGGCTTCGAGGCCGCGATCAATGGAGAGCCGCCCCGCGTCGATGCTGGCGACGTCGAGCAGGTCCTCGATCAGGCGGTTCATCCACTCCGTCGCCCGGGAAATGGCGGCGAGCAGGCGCTTGCGTTCTTCCGGATCATCCGGCGGCGTGGCCGTCAGAACGCGGGCGCACATCGAGATCGCGCTGATCGGATTGCGCAGGTCATGGGATACGACGCCGAGGATGACGTCACGCGCCCGCGTGGCGAACTGCGCCTCGCCATAGAGGCGCGCACTTTCGATCGCCGCCGCGCAACGCGAACCCAGCTCGTTCGCAATCGTCGCATCCTGCGCGCTGTGCCGGCGCGGAGTGGTCATGATCAGCAGCAACCGCCCCAGCGTACGCCCCGCGAGCGTGAGCGGAATGGGATGCACCGCCGCCGCGCGCATCTGGTCCTTCACCACGCGCTCATTGAGCCGGCTCCGTCCGGCGTCGCTCGCAAACCGCGCCAATGATTCGGCGCGCTCGTCATCGTCGTGATCGCTCGCGAGCACGCGCCACTCGCCGCCAATATCGACCTCGAGCAGGCAACAATCGGCGAGCATCGGCCGCGCGACGTCGACCACGGACTGGAGCGTCTCCTCCATGTCGAGCGAACTTCCGAGGAGCGCGCCGGACACCGTGAGGAATCGCTCCAGCTCTTCCTGTCGCTTTTGCTCCGTGATGTCGCGCAGCACCACGGTAAAGAGCATCCTGTCGTGCGTCCCGAGCTTGGAAATCGATGCCTCCGCGGGGAATTCCTCACCGCTCTTCCGCAGTCCAAAGATCGCGCGCCGGTGCCCCATGCGTCGCGCCGTCTCGGGCGCGTGGGCAAATCCCTCGACGTACGAAGCATGCGTCCCCCGAAACCGCTCCGGGAGCAGCTCGTCGAGCGTGCGCCCGATCATCTCCTCGGCGGTGTACCCGAAGATCTGCTCCGCGCCCCAGTTGAAGTGCAGGATCGCCTGGCGGGTGTTTACCGTGATGATCGCATCCGCTGCGATCGACAGGATGCCCGCAAACTTGGCCTCGGACGACCGCAGTGCGTCATCCGTCTGCCGCAGCGCGACGACCATCCGCTCGCGTCGCGCTGTAGACCACGCGACCCATCCAGCCGCCAACGCGGCCAGTACGAGCACTCCAGTCGCGAGCTCGGCGAGCCCCAGCGCGAGCGCGCCGGCGGCCAGGAGCACGAGCACAAAAACGGCGATCGATGCAGAGCGAGTCATGTCGGGCAATGTCGGACGGAAGTTCCGCAATCGGCCCGACGGACACGCTGGCCCGGTGGGAGTATTCTCAGGAAGTTAATCTTGATAGGAGCTCGTCATGTCGACTTTCATTTCTCGTGGCCTGTCCGAACTGGATCTCCCCTCGGGCGCGATTGCGTCCGACGCGGTCACGCAGTGGGACCTTCCGCGTGCGGTCGTACTCGTGGCGTCCAACGCGGACGCCGGCTCGCGCGCAGCCGCGCGTGTGGCATTGGCCGTTTCGCCACCGGACGCGGTAATTCAAGCGCTGGCCGTGAATGATGCCGCCGTGTTCGGGCATGCGATTCCGCCGCTCGGTGCGGCGGCGTTCACGGTCTCTGATCTCGCCGGTGAGCAGCTCCGGACAGCGGTCAAGCAGCAGCTCGATGGTTGTGCGTGTGACGCGTGGCCGCTCGACGTGCGCGCTGGAGACCCCGCCATGGTCATTTGCGATACAGCGGACACCCTTGCGGCCAGCCTCATCGTCATCGGCCTCAACGAGCA
>JBKJKH010000173.1:0-6027 GCA_046597595.1 Gemmatimonadaceae bacterium | reverse complement strand
TCTCAAGACGATGATTCGGATGAACACCGTGAACCCACCGGGTAACGAGATCCAGGTCGCGCGGTACCTGGAGACCACCCTCAAGGCGGCGGGCATTGAGACGCAGCTGTTCGAGCCCGCGCCCGGACGCGCTGCGTTTGTCGCACGCCTGCGCGGGAACAAGTCGAAGCAGCCAGTAGTGATGATGGGCCACATGGACGTCGTTGGTGTAGAGCGGGCCAAGTGGTCAGTCGATCCCTTCGCGGCCGAGACAAAGGATGGCTACCTCTACGGCCGCGGCGCGATCGATGACAAGGGCATGCTGGCGGTCGAGCTCCAGACGATGCTCATGCTCAAGCGCGCGATGGACAAGGGCCTCGTCCTGTCGCGCGATGTCGTCTTCGTCGCCAACTCCGACGAGGAGGCGGGGGGCGAGTTCGGCATGGGCTGGCTGATCAAGCATCACCCGGAACTTGTGCGCGGCGAGTTTGCGCTGAACGAGGGCGGGCGCACGCGCATCGTGAAGGGCAAGCCCCTGTATGTCGCGGTGCAGAACACCGAGAAGGTTTCGCACTATGTCACCGTGACGGCGGGTGGCCCCGGGGGACACGCGGCGATCCCCCTTGCCGGCAACGCGATCCTGCGCCTGGGCCGCGCGCTGGCCGCGATCGGCACGCATCGCGAGCCCGTGCTCCTCACGCCAACGACGCGCGAGTTTTTCGGGCGGCTCTCGAAGGTCTGGCCCGATACCGCAGAGCGGCGCGCGATGTCCGATGTCGTGTCGCGCGATCCGCGGCGCATCCAGCGTGGGGCAGGGGTACTCGCCCGCACGCCCGTTTTCGATGCCGTCCTGCGCAACGGCATCTCGGCGACGCTCCTCAAGGGTGGCATTCGCGGCAACGTCATCCCGAGTGACGCCACTGCGACGCTCAACGTGCGCACGTTGCCGGGCGAATCCATCGACGGGGTCGTCGCGCGGCTCAGGAAGAAGGTCAACGATCCGCTCGTGACCATCGCGGTGAGTGAGCGGGGCGAGGACTCCCCTGCCTCCGATTTTCATTCGCCGATGTTCGATGCCGTGCGTGAAGCGACTGCGGAACTCGATCCGTCAATGCTTGTCGTGCCCTACCTCAGTACGGGTGCAACGGACAGTGCGCGGCTCCGGACTTGGGGAATGCAGGCGTTTGGACTGCTGCCGTTTCCGATGAACCAGGATGACGAGGACCGGATGCACGGGAATGATGAGCGAATTCCCCTGAGCGCCCTGGAGTTTGGCACCAAGCTGATATATGGGGCGGTGCTACGAGTCGCGCGATGAGCGACGAGTGACAGACACGAGTGACGACGAGTGACTGCGACGAGTGAGCACGAGTCACTCATGCTCACTCGTGTCGGTCACTTGTGGCTTTGCTCTTCATCGAGATGTTCCCTAGATTATCCATCGTGACGAAGACTGCTCCGCTCGTGAGACTCCGCACTCCTCCCGATGGCTCGGGCACTGAACCGTCAGTTCGCGAGCTCATGGCCGTGCGCGAAATTGCGCACGCGTTTCTGACCGCGGAACGTGCGGAGGAGGTGTTCCAGTTCGCCCTGGCGCGCATCAGCCCGCTCGTCGGTGCGAGCTTCGCTTCGGTGTACCTCGTAGACGGTGTCGCCGAGCTGATGCACCTCGCGGCAGCGTTCAACTGGCCCGAAAAGTACCGGCCATGGCTCGGCCAGATGCGCGTGCGCGTCGGGTTTGGCCCGAGCGGAGAGGCGGTCAGCGAGCGGCGTGCCATCGAAGTGCCCGACGTCTTCGCCGACGCGAGCCTCGAGGACTGGCAGGAAGTCGCGCAGGAGCTGGGGTTCCGGTCGTTCGTTTCGCTGCCACTGATGACGGCGCGCGGGGTGCTCGGTGCCGTGACCTTCTACTTCGCGGAAGCGGGAGCGTCCGGCGGAGCGGAGAAGCGCGCGTTGCTGCGGCTCGTCGCAGACCAGCTCGCAGCGACAGCGGAGAAAGCGACCCTCATCGAAGAGCTGCGAAACGCCAATGCGGCACTTCAGGAGGTGAACTCCGAGCTCGAGCGGCAATATGTCGCGGTGATCGAGGCGAGGCGGGTCAAGGATGAGTTCCTCGCCACCATCTCGCATGAATTGCGCACGCCGCTGACCGCGGTCATGGGGTACGTCAGCCTGCTGCAGGAAGGGGTCTCCGGACCAGTCAACTTCGAGCAGGCGCGCGATCTTGAAGCCGTGCAGTCATCGAGCAATCACCTGCTGGCGCTGATCAACGATCTCCTGGAGTTGAGCACCCTCAAGCAGGGATCGCTGCCGGTGTCGCTCGGTACCTTCGATCCACGGGATGCGTTGCGGGATGCCGTAGAGCAGCTGGGCCTCGACAAGGCGTCGCTCACACTGTCGGTTGACGAGCCTGCCCGCCCGCTCGTACCGATGGTCAGCGACCGCCGGAAGGTGACACGCATACTCCTCGGCCTGCTCCGCAACGCCGAGAAATTCACCAACACCGGAAGCATTAAGGCATCCGTTGAAAGTGGTTCGCGTATCACATACCACGTGAAAGACACGGGAATTGGCATTCCGTCGAGCGTGCGCGAGAGCATCTTCGATGAATTCCGGCAGGCGGACGGATCGTCCACGCGACGCCATGGCGGGTCGGGGTTGGGACTTTCCATCGCGCGCCGGCTGGCGCGCCTCCTCGGAGGCGAGGTCCATCTCCTGGAATCGAGCGAAACCGGTTCAACGTTCTCGCTCGAACTCCCGTTGGAGTACGAGCCCCCGACCTCGAACGAACGGAACACACTCACGTGACCAACATCCAGGCGTCGCGCACTCTTCAGGAGGCGCGCACGTCACTCGAGCCCGCCGCCGTCCTGAAAGCTGCACGCGAGTTCTTCAGCAGCCGGAACAGCATCTACTCCACCTTCCTCGAGCGTGAGGGACCAGCGCATCTGGTCTTCCGCGGGCAGGGCGGAGAAGAGATCGTGCTCGCCGTGGAGAGTGGCAGCGGCAGCACGCGGGTCACGGGGTCGACGTACATGTTCGACCAGCAGGTCGCACGCTTTCTCTCCACGCTGCCGCCCGCCGCCGAAGCAGGCACGTCATGAGCGATGCATTCGTCAACAAGCTCCGCACCGCATCCACGGTGCGCGCCGGATCCGGGTCCGGCGCGCCACTGGTGATTCGCGTTCAACTCCTCGATGCGTGGGATGCGGTGCGCGTTGAAACGTGGGCCGATGTGCCCGTCTGCATCGTGAAGGAGGTCGCGCTCAACGCGCAGGACCCCAGCGCCGAGGACCCCGGCGACTACGTGGTGAAGCTCGGTGGCTTCGAGGTGCTCGATGAAAATGCCTCGCTCGCCTCCATCGGTGTCGTGAGCGGCTCGATCCTGTCGATCGGATACCGCTTCCGCCGTCCTGTTCGTTAGGCGCTGGCAGTGAGCGCCGGAGCGCGGCCGTCACAGGCCGCAGGCAGCGAGCGTGAGCGCCTGTTGGGGGCCGTCGCGCGATTGCGTGCGCAGGTGGCCCTCCGGATCGTGGGCCAGCAGAATGTCGTTGACGAAGTCCTGATGGCACTCATGGCCGGTGGCCATGCCATCCTCGTCGGCGTGCCGGGGCTCGCGAAAACTCTGCTCGTGCGCTCGCTCGCCGACGCGATGCATCTCGAGTTCCGCCGCATCCAGTTCACTCCCGATCTCGTGCCGAGTGACATCACGGGGACCGAGATCCTCGAGGAAGGTGCGGACGGCGCGCGTGAGTTCCGGTTTGTGCGCGGACCGATCTTCGCGAACATCGTGCTCGCCGACGAGATCAATCGCGCACCGCCACGCACACAGGCCGCGCTTCTCGAGGCGATGCAGGAACACCGCGTCACTGCGGGAAACGAGACGATGAAACTGCCCGAGCCGTTCTTCGTGCTTGCCACCCAGAA
Source organism: Gemmatimonadaceae bacterium (assembly GCA_046597595.1). Classification (GTDB taxonomy): domain Bacteria; phylum Gemmatimonadota; class Gemmatimonadetes; order Gemmatimonadales; family Gemmatimonadaceae; genus JBKJKH01. Next base: position 2,121 of record JBKJKH010000173.1, on the reverse strand, counting down.
CCCGATCGAGCAGGAAGGCACATATCCACTTCCGGAAGCGCAGCTCGACCGCTTCCTGTTCGACATTCGTGTCGGCTATCCGACTGCGGAGGAGGAGGTCTCGATCCTGCGCACGACCACCGGCGCTGAAGGTGCGGCGCCGAGTGCGGTGCTCAACGCCGAGGAGGCGCTTGCGCTCCAGCGACTGACGCGCGAAGTCCCGGTATCCGAGCCGGTGTTGCGCTACGCTGCCGCGCTCGCGCGCGCCACGCGCCCGAGCGACGCGACAGCGCCGGAACTCGTCCGCCGGTTCATCAGGTGGGGTGCGGGACCGCGCGCAGGGCAGGCGCTCGTACTTGGCGCTAAGGCGCACGCGCTGCTCGCCGGCCGGGAGGTGGTGTCACCCGACGACCTGCGGCGCGTGGCAATGCCCGCCTTGCGCCATCGTGTGCTGCCCAACTTCGCAGCCGAAGCTGAGGGCGTAAGCGTGGAGACCGTGCTGGAAGAGGTGCTGCGGACGGCCGAGCCGCCGCGGAGCGAGCTCCGGGTCTGAGATGCCGCAGGCCACGTATGGCCATGCCACGTACGGCCAGGCCACGTACGGCGCGCTGCTCGAGGCGTTGCGCGGCGTGCGGTGGCCGGCGCGCCGCCGTTCGGCGACCGTGCTTCCCGGCGCCCACCCCTCGCGCCGCACCGGACGCTCCACGGAGCTGACCGAACACCGCCTCTACCGGCAGGGGGACGACCCGCGGCGCCTCGACTGGCGGCTGCTCGCGCGGACTGACCGTCCGTATGTTCGCCTGGCCAACGACCGCACGACGGTACCGCTCTTTCTCGTCGCGGATGCCTCGGCGTCGATGGGCTTTCCCGAACATGGCCGGACGAAGTGGCGCCTGGCGTGCGAGATGGCGGTGGGACTTGCCGCGGTGTCGCACACCGAGGGCGATCCTGCGGGACTCGGTATCGCGCAGCTGGAGCGGACGCTCTGGCTGGGGCCCCGTGGACGCAGCGGCGCCATTCACGATGTCGCTCGCCTGCTCGAGCGTGCAGTGGTGGAAGGATCACCGCCGCTTGCGCCGCTGCTCGCCGCCGCACCAATAGGCGCACGCGTCGCGATTCTCTCCGACTTTCTCGGCGACGAAGACGCCGTGCTCGCCGCTGCTGCGCATCGCACGGCAGCCGGCGGCGACGTCCACGTGGTGCACATCGTTGCACGGGAGGAGTTGGATCCCGGTGAAAGATCTGCTCTTACGTTCGACCCGGAAGCACCCGATGTAAAACGCGCGTTATCCGGCGCGACCCATTCGCTATATCGCGAACGGTTCGCGCAGTGGCGCGAGCGTCTGGCGCGGCGCTGCCACGAACGCGGCATCCGATATGTCCTGGCGGTGACAGACGAGCAGCCGCATCGCGTGGTGCGTCGCGTCGTGTCAATGGAACTCGAAGGAGTGGCGTGACCTGGCTCGCGCCCTGGATGCTGGCTGGTGCGGCGGTGGCTGCGGCAGTCGCGGTCGCGCTGCATCTCATCGCATGGGATCGCCCGCAACCCTCACCGCTCCCGACGTCGCGTTTTGTGCCGGATCCGCGCGAGGTGCCTGCGGCACGCAGGACGCAGCTGATAGACATCGCCCTGTTGATGCTGCGTGTGCTCACGATCCTGTTGATCGGGTCAGCATTCGCGCATCCTGTCTTGACGCCCTCGCGGCGCGGTGCAACGCGCATCGTGCTGGTCGATCGGTCGCGCGCGGTGAGTGAGCCCGCTGAAGCGCGCGATTCCGCAAAAGCCTGGACGCGTGACGGCGACCTGGTGATCGGGTTCGATTCGGCCGATGGTGCGCGCGGATCGATTTCGTCTGCACTTATCTCCGCCATTCGCGCCGTTGAGGCGACTCGTATGCGGGCGGAGTCGTCGGAGGTCATCCTCGTCTCGCCGCTGTTGGCGGAGGAGATGGATGCCGCGACGCTGTCGGTGCGTGCGGCGTGGGCGGGTGCGCTGCGCGTGGTACGGTTGAAGGCACCGGCGTGGGGTTCCGTGTCTCCCCCGTCGCCGATCGAGGCGCGGGGAACGGGAGACGATCCCGTCGTCGCTGCGGCACGGCTTCTCCCCTCGTTCCGCAACAAGACGCGCGTGGTGCGCGGCGC
>JBKJKH010000118.1:0-2502 GCA_046597595.1 Gemmatimonadaceae bacterium | reverse complement strand
GCCGCATTGCGGAAGTTCGTCGACGATTTGAAGAGCGCGCCGGACGTCCAGGAACGCGCGGAGCGCTTGAAGGACGACCTGCTCGACGCCGATGCCGTGCGCCGATTTTCCTCCTCGTTCTGGACGGACGCAAAGGACGCGCTGCTTCGCCGCGCCGAAGCCGGTGGCGAATATGCGACCATCGAGCGTGCCCTCGAGACGCTCGGCGAGACGGTGCTGCACGATCCGGTGCTGCTCGAACGGATGGAGCATGCCGTCGTCGACGTGACGCTCTACCTCGTGAACCGTTACGAGGATGAAGTCGGCGACCTGATTTCGCGCACCGTAGAGGCGTGGGACCCGAAGATCACGTCCGAGCGCATCGAGCTGGCGATCGGGCGTGACCTGCAGTTCATCCGGATCAACGGCACAGTGGTTGGTGCGCTAGCCGGGGTGCTCATCTACGGCATCGGCCGGCTGCTTCGCTAGCTTCGCATCCGCCGGCGGGCCCTTTGCGATCATGTCGGCGGGCGTCGCGTCCGCCGGTGGCAAGAGGGCGAGTCGCAACACTTCGTCCATCGTGTTGACGAAGGTGAAGACCATCTTGTCGCGCACCTCCTGCGGAACCTCGCGCAGGTCCTTCTCGTTCTGCTTCGGCAGGATGATTTCGCGCAATCCGGCGCGATAGGCGGCAAGCACCTTCTCCTTCACGCCGCCGATCTCGAGGGCCTTGCCACGCAGCGTCACTTCGCCGGTCATCGCGATGTCGCGACGCACTGGACGGCGGCTGAGCACACTCGCGATGGCGAGCGTGATGGCAAGGCCCGCGCTTGGCCCATCCTTGGGAATGGCACCGGCAGGAAAGTGCACATGCAGGTCCGTCTCGCGGAACTCTTCCTCGCCGATGGCGAGCTGCGCGCCGCGCGAGCGCACCCAGGAGTGGGCCGCGTCCACGCTCTCTCGCATGACGTCGCCCAGCTGGCCGGTCACAGTCAGGCGTCCCGTGCCGGGCATGCGCAATGCCTCGATGTGCATGAGGTCGCCGCCGGTGGACGTCCACGCGAGCCCGGTCACCGCGCCGATTTCCGGTTCCTTTTCGGCTTCCTCCACGGCGTAGCGCGGCACGCCGAGGATGCGCTCCACCATCGCGAGGTCAACAACCCATGCGCCCTCCTCGCCTTCTGCCTTCGCACGAGCGCGCTTGCGCATGAGCGCCGCGAGGTTGCGCTCGAAGTTCCGCAGGCCGGCCTCGCGAGAGTAGCGGTTCGAGATGAACGCGAGGACTTCGTCGGTGAACTGGAGGTCCGTGTCCGTGATCCCGTGGTCTTCCAGCAGGCGCGGCATCAGGTAGCGCCACGCGATCTCGACTTTCTCCTCGATCGTGTATCCCGCGATCTTGATGATCTCCATCCGGTCGCGGAGCGGCGCCGGGATGTCGAACAGGTTGTTCGCGGTGCAGATGAAGAGCGACGCCGAGAGGTCGAACGGCACGTTGAGGTAGTGATCCACGAAGTCGTGGTTCTGCGACGGATCGAGCACTTCGAGCATCGCGGCCGTCGGATCACCGGACGGGCCCCCGTGCGACATCTTGTCGATCTCGTCGATCATCAGCACGGGGTCCTTCACGGCGACGCGGCGGAAGGCCTGGATCAACAGCCCCGGCATGGCACCGACGTACGTCCGGCGGTGGCCGCGCACTTCGGCTTCGTCGCGCACGCCACCGACGGAAATGCGATAGAACGCGCGGCTGATCGAGGTGGCGATCGCCTCGCCTAACGACGTCTTGCCCGTCCCTGGCGGCCCCACGAAACAGAGGATCGGCCCGTGTGGATCGCCGCCACGCAGCTTGCGAACAGCCAGAAATTCGAGGATCCGCTCCTTCGCTTCCTCGAGGCCCCAATGCCGCTCATCGAGCGCCTTCTCGACGTTCTTGAGGTCGACCTGCGTGTCGCCGGAACGCTTGTGCCAGGGCAGCGAAAGGATCCAGTCGAGGTAAGTGCGAATGACCTGATATTCACTCGACGCCGGCGAGAGCATGCGCATCCGCTCAGTCTCACGGCGCGCTTCCTGGCCGACCCGATCGGGCAGCTTCGCTTCCTCGATCTTCCTGAGGGTCTCTACGGCCTCCTTCTCCCCGGGATCGGTCTCGCCAAGCTCCGCCTGGATCGCCCGCAGTTGCTGGCGCAGGTAGAACTCGCGCTGGTGCTGCCCGATCTTGATCTCCGTCTGCTTCTTGACGTCCTCCATCACGCGGGCGCGCGCGACTTCCCGCTCGAGACGGCCCAGAATGAAGCGGAGGCGGTCACCCACGTCGAGCTTCTGGAGCACTTCGTCCTTGTCGGTGATCCGGAAGTTCATGTTCGTCGCGGCCAGATCGGCGAACCGGCCAGGGTCCGACACGTTCATCTTGAGGATCGCGGGCACCTCGTCGGGAATGCGATCCACGAGATCGGCCAGCGTTTCCGCAGCACTCGTGATGCGCGCGACGAGATCGTCCACCGTCGCGGGATCCGGCGGTGTCTC
>JBKJKH010000621.1:0-2688 GCA_046597595.1 Gemmatimonadaceae bacterium | reverse complement strand
CGCTGCAGCAACGTTTGATGGGAAGGCTCAATACGACACCGGCATCAACAACGGTCGGCAACGCGCGGGCGCGCTCGCCGGCCCGCGCTTCGAGGCGGACAGCGTGGCGGTCGCCGTCTACCGCGACCTCGTCGAGCGCGCCCGCGGGTTGCCGACCGTTGTTGATGCCGGCGTCGTCTTGAGCCTTCCCATCAAACGTTGCTGCAGCGAGACGCGATTCTATCCGGAAGGTACGAACTACGGGGTGAATGAGGGGCCAAACGCACTCTACAACATCGCGTCACCAGGTTTCTTTCCCGCCCTCGGCATTCCGCTGCTTGCAGGCCGGATGTTCACCGAAGCCGACGGTGATGGTCGGGAGCCGGTCGTGATGATCAGCAGCACGCTGGCGCAGCGTGCCTTTCCCGGCACGAGTCCGCTGGGGAAGCGCATCTCACTCGGGCATCCATCGGACACCGCGAGCACGATGGTCACGATCGTAGGTGTCGTGCCCGACGTGAAGCAGCAACAGCTCAGCGATGAGTCGCGCGCGCAGGTGTGGCGTCCGCACGCACAGGTCGCAGTACGGAGCGTCTCACTGGTCGTGCGCACGTCGGGACCGCCTGAGGCGCTGGCTGGACAGCTCCGGGCTATGGTGCGGGAGTTCGATCCCAGCCTGCCGGTGACAGACCTGATCACCATGAACGAGGTGATCGCACAGCGTATGTTCGAACCCCGCGTGTACTCCACGATGTTCGCCGCGTTTGCAGTTGCAGCGCTGCTCCTGGCGACAATCGGCCTGTATGGCGTGCTCGCGTACCTCGTTTCTCAACGCACCCATGAGTTCGGGATCCGCATGGCGCTCGGCGCCGAGTCGCGCGATGTCATCCGGATGGTGGTCCGCGACGGCGCCAGGCTCACAGGCATTGGACTGCTGATCGGCATTCCGTCCGCGGTGCTGCTGTCCGGCGTGCTGCACAACTTCCTGTATGGCGTCCAGCCTGGCGATCCGGCGGCGATCCTTGGCGTAACCGTGCTCTTCTCAATTGTGGCGTTGACGGCGACACTCGTTCCGGCCCGACGCGCGACGCGCGTGGACCCGATGGTTGCCCTGAGGAGCGACTGAAGGCACAGGGCTGTAGTTTCCCGCCATGGCCTCTCCGAGAATTCTCGTCGCTGACGATCAGTCAGACGTCCGTGAGGCGCTGCGTCTTCTATTGAAGGGAGAGGGGTACCAGACGGAAATGGCGTCGTCGCCTGCCGCAGTGCTGGATGTCGTCGAGACACGTGAGCTGGACGCGGTGCTCATGGACCTCAACTACGCGCGCGACACAACGTCTGGACGTGAGGGGCTCGACCTGCTCCCCAAAATTCAGTCGCTCGACCCCACGCTTCCCATTGTCGTCATGACCGCATGGGGGAGCGTGGAGAGTGCCGTCGAAGCAATGCGACGCGGCGCGCGCGATTATGTGGAGAAGCCGTGGGACAATGCCCGCCTCCTTGCGACGTTGCGCACGCAGGTCGACCTCTCCCGCGCCCTGCGGACGAGCCAGCGCCTGGAAACCGAGAACAAGCGCCTCCGTCCGGCCGGGATTCCAACCATGATCGCCGAGTCGCGCGCAATGCAGCCCATCCGCCGGCAGATGGAGCGCGTCGCGGCGTCAGAGGCCAACGTCCTCATCACGGGCGAACACGGCACGGGCAAGGAGATCGTTGCGCGCTGGCTTCATGCGGCAAGCGACCGCGCGGGGCGGCCGCTCGTGACAGTAAATGCCGGCGGACTGAGCGAGACCCTGTTCGAGAGCGAACTGTTTGGTCACGTGAAGGGCGCCTTCACTGATGCGAAGACCGACCGGATCGGATGCTTCGAGGTCGCGGATCGCGGAACGTTGTTTCTCGACGAAATTGCGAACGTCCCGCCAAAGCAACAGGCAAAGCTGCTGCGCGTCCTCGAGACGGGCGAACTCCAGCGCGTGGGATCGTCGCGCACGATGACCGTCGATGTGCGCATCATTTCCGCGACGAATGCGCGCATTCAGCAGGAGGTCGCCGAGGGACGCTTTCGCGAAGACCTGCTCTACCGGCTCAACACGGTGGAGATCCAGCTTCCTGCACTGCGCGACCGCCGCGACGACGTGCCGTTGCTCGCAAATTTCTTCCTGCGCGAACAGGCGACGCGGTATCGCAAGGAAGCGCGCGAGTTTGCACCTGATGCGATGCAGGCGCTGCTTGCCCACGGCTGGCCAGGAAACGTCCGCGAGCTGCGGCACGCGGTCGAGCGCGCTGTCCTCATGTCGAGCGGTCAGACGGTCGCGGCCGGTGATCTCGACCTGCGCCAGCGGGGCGAGTCCGGCACATCATTGGAGGACCTCACGCTTGACGATGCGGAGGAGATGCTCATCCGCCGGGCCTTGGTCCGTTACGACGGGAATGTCAGCCGTGCCGCCGAAGCCCTCGGCGTGAGCCGCAGCGCGCTGTACCGCCGGCTCCAGCAGCACGGACTGTGAGCACCGGGCGCCGGCGCGCCCGGCGGCTGCGCCACGACAGCGAGATACTGCTTCTCGCGCTTGCGGCCGGTGCACCCGGCAGCCTCGTCGCGCTGTCCATGCTCTGGTTCGGCGACCATTCCGACAAGGTGCGATGGACGCTCTCGCTGTTCATCGGTGGCGCGTGGCTCACCTTTGCCTTCATGGTGCGGTCTCGCGTCGT
>JBKJKH010000601.1:0-5267 GCA_046597595.1 Gemmatimonadaceae bacterium | reverse complement strand
TTCACCCGGATCGTGATGCAGAATTGTGTGGGCCTGCAGCATGTGCTGGAGAATCTCGAAACGCTGTCCCGCGTGGAGGGAGAATCCCGGCAGCGCAGAAACATTCTCCTGCCGCAGGCCACCGCCGAAGCGGTTCGCCAACTGCGCGACGCGGTTCAGGCGCGTGATGTTTTCATTCGTGTGGCGAGCGACCTGCCAGCGGTCGAAGTGGATGCGGCAACCGTGGAACTCTGCCTGACGAACTACCTGTCGAACGCCATCAAGTACTCGGACCCGGCAAAGCCTGAGCGATGGGTGGAAGTAAGCGGGGAGCTCGTCTTCGGAGGCCGAGGGGGAAACGCCGGCGAGTTGGTGGTGCGGGTGCGCGACAACGGGTTGGGAGTTCCCCCGGCCGCGAGGGATGGCCTGTATCAGCAGTTCTACCGCGCGCACAGCGAAACCGTCACAGGCGTTGAGGGTACCGGGCTGGGATTGAGCCTGGTGCGCGAGACCATCGAGGCGCTCGGGGGGAAAGCGTGGGCCGAGTTTCCCGAGACGGGCGAGACGATTTTCGCCTTTTCGCTCCCGTCACGGCGGGAGGAGGACGCGGCCGCCGCCGGAACGCCGCGACCGGATCCCATCGTATAAAGAGTGGTTGAGCGTCAGCCTTTCGGAGGCCACGCGCCGATCAAGCGACGCACGTCGACGATCTGGCCGATGTGATACGCGTTATGATCCGTTGCAACCAGCACGGTACGCAGATACGTCTGCCCGGTGCCGTGCGGAATCGTTGCCGTCAGCTCGCGAGCGCCGTCTGTCGTGAAGCGTTCCAGTGCGGCGCGGTCTGACGCAACCTGCGCGAGACTGTCTGTCCATGCCGCATCACTCGGCGGCGCCGGATCGACGGGCCAGTAGTCATCCGGAAATTTCATGTCGTGCGTGTACTGCGGATTGACGCAGAAGTCGAGCAAATCGTGTTGCGCGATGCGGATATGCTCCACGAGCTGCCAGACAGAATGCGGATAGCCCGGGGGGCGCGTGCCGCGCTGCTCCGCGGCCAGGCCATCCAGTGCTCCATCGAGCGTGACGTGGGCCTGTTCCCAGTTCAGCGACGTTGCGACAATTGACTGCCAGTTATCCGACATATTCTCCTCGTCTGGCGGAACGGCGGAATAGTGCACACGATTCGCGACAGGCGCCATACATCAGCGGCGCGCGCTCCATGAACCGGCCCGAACTTCGAGGCACCACTGCCATGCGAACCTTGCTCCCCCTGCTCGCGGCTTTCCCTGCCCTGCTCGGCGCCCAGTCCGTTGCCCGAACGAGCGCGTTGAACGACAACGGTTTTTCCGCCGAACGACTGCGACGCGTGGACACGTTTCTCCAGCAGGCCGTGGATAGCAACCGGATCGCGGGCGCCGTCGCGCTCGTCTTGCGCGATGGGAAGCCGGTGTACGAGCGCGCGGTGGGCTGGGCTGACAAGGAAAGTGGCCGGCGCATGACAGCGGACGCCATGTTCCGCATCGCGTCGCAGACCAAGGCGTTGACGAGTATCGCGATCATGATGCTGTTCGAGGAAGGCAGGATCGCGCTGAACAACCCGGTGAGCCGCTTCATTCCTGCCTACGCGCGCACAACTGTCATGGTCAACGGCGAGCCGGTAGCCGCGAAGCGCCAAGTCACCATTCGCGACCTGCTGACGCACACCGCTGGCATCTCATACGGAACCGACTCCGTGCTCGCGTCACTCTATCGCGCGAAGGGACTCGGTCCGGCGGCCGGGAATGGCGGGTACTACACCGCGGACAAGGACGAACCCGTGTGCACGACGATGGAGCGACTCGCGACGCTCCCCTTCTCGCGCCAGCCCGGTGACGCGTGGGTGTACGGCTACAACACGGACATCCTCGGCTGCGTGGTCGAGAAGGCGTCCGGGATGTCGCTCGATGCGTTCATTAGAACGCGCATCACGGGTCCACTGCGCATGACCGACACGCACTTCTTTGTGCCAGTCGCGCAGCGCGAGCGGCTGGTCGCCGTGTACGCGAGCGACACGAATAATCGCGTGGCGCGCGCGCCAGACGGTGCCAACGGCCAGGGACATTACATCGACGGTCCGCGCCGCAATTTTGCGGGGGGCGCCGGAATGGTATCGACCGCGCGCGACTACGCGCGCTTGATGCAGATGATGCTGAACGGGGGCGAACTGGATGGCATCAGGCTGCTGTCGCCAAGCACGGTCGCTCTGATGACGACGAACCAGTCGGGAACGTTGTATTCCAGCAACGGCCAGGGGTTTGGCCTGGGCTTCGCCATCGTCGAACGAATGGGAGCGGACAATTCCCTGTTCTCGGTTGGCGCGTATGGGTGGGGCGGCGCGTATGGCAGCCAGTATCGCGTGGACCCGAAACAAGGGACGGTGCTCGTGTTCATGGTCAACCAGGCGCCGAACCGGTCGGACGTCGCATCGAAGTTCCCGACGCTGGTGTATCAGGCGCTCACTGCAATCCGCGATTAGGCTAGGGTCAGGCCTCTCGCTGTTCATCCGCGTCGTTTCAGCCGTATGCGCCCGGTCCGCCTGCCCCATGACGAACGCGTTACCCACCGACTTGGCGCTTGTGTGCGGTCGATGCTTTCGGTACGTTTTTCCGTACCGAACGATGAGCCATCTTGGAGGTGTTCAATGGCCAACCTCAAGCCGAGTCGGGATATTCAGCCCGTCACCGAGTTCCGCGCGAACGCCGCGCAGTTCATCGAGCAGGTTCAGGAAACCGGGCAGCCAGTCGTCCTCACTCAACATGGTCGGAGCGCGGCCGTGCTTCTCGACGTCGCGTCGTACGAGTCGATGGTCGATGAGCTGGCCCTGCTCCGCGATGTCCGTCACGCGGAGGAACAGGTCGCCACCGGCAAGATACGAAGCCACGCCGCCGTCGCGCGCACGCTGCGAGCACGCCTGGCCCGGTGAAGGTCGTATGGACGGAACTCGCGGAGTTTCGCGCGCTCGAGGCCGTTGACTACATCGCGCGCGATCGTCCCGACGGCGCCGCGATTTGGCTTGCGGACCTGCTAGGGCGAGTTGCCAAGTTGGATCGGCTGGCCAGGCGGGGCCGGGTCATTCCAGAAATCAGCCTGTCGGCATATCGCGAGGTGTTCCACGCACCCTATCGCGTCCTCTATCGCGTTGACGCGAAGCAGGTTGTCACTTTCACATTGCGCCACTGGCGCCGAGGATGGGATCCGAGCGAAGTGGATGCCGGTGCGTAATTCGGCGTTGTGCTGGGATGTTCGGAGCGCTGCCATGCTCCACGCACCTGTACCCTCGTATGCAGTACTTCCTTGCGGGTTGGCGATGAGGCATTCAGTTCAATTTGCGTGAGGCGACACTTACGCCGTTGACGCGAGTCACGTGACGCGTTACACTGCACCATGATCAAGTCGTTCGCCGATCGTCGGACCGAAGAACTTTTCGTGACTGGCTCGACGAAACGCTTTCCACGGGATGTGATCGCACGCACCGTTCGGAAGTTGGAGTATGTGCACCTTGCTACGCAGCTCAATGACTTGAAGGTGCCACCGGGCAATCGCTTGCATGCGCTGAAAGATGACCGCAAAGGCCAACATGCGATTGCAATCAACGACCAGTGGCGGATCTGCTTTCGCTTCATCGACGGGGATGCGCATGACGTCGAGGTCTGGGATTATCACTAGGAGGAACCATGTCGATTCCGAACACGCGAACGATGCTGCGGCGGCCCGTTCATCCCGGCGAGATGCTTCGCGAGGACTTCATGGCAGATTACGGCCTGACAGTTGTCGGGCTGGCTGAGGCTGCGGGCGTATCGCGTCAGTCGGTAAACGAACTGCTTCGCGAGCGACGCGCCGTCAGCCCCGAAATGGCACTGCGATTGTCGCGCCTCTTCGGGAATTCACCGGAGTTCTGGCTCAACGCACAGCGGGCGGTCGACCTGTGGGACGCTGCCCAGAGAATGAAGGGCGAAGTCAGTCGAATCAAGCCGCTTCGTGTCGCCTGACGTGCGCTGAGGCCGGCAAGGCATGAACCCCGTAGAGCGCCTGACTGCAGCCCTCGACGGCCGCTATCGCGTCGATAGCGAGCTTGGCGCGGGCGGCATGGCAACGGTCTACCTGGCCGAAGACCTGAAGCACCACCGCAAGGTGGCCATCAAGGTCCTGCGGGACGATCTCTCCGCCACGGTAGGCGCCGCGCGCTTCCTGCGCGAAATCTCGATCGCCGCGCAGCTCCAGCATCCCAACATCCTGCCGCTGCTCGATTCGGGTGAGGCGGACGGCCAGCTCTTCTATGTCATGCCGTATGTGGACGGCAAGTCACTGCGCGAGCGCCTGGACCGCGAGCACGAGCTGCCGGTTGGCGAGGCGATACGGATTCTGATGGAGATCGTGGACGCGCTCTCGGCCGCACACGCGCACGGAGTCGTGCATCGCGACATCAAGCCGGACAACGTGATGCTCTCCGGCCGCCACGCGCTCGTGGCCGATTTCGGCGTCGCGCGCGCCGTGAGCGAGGCGAAGGAAGCCAACCCCATTACGACGATGGGTGTTGCGTTAGGCACGCCGGCGTACATGTCGCCCGAGCAGGCGAGCGCGGATCCCGGGGTGGATCATCGCACCGACATCTACGCCGTCGGTGTCGTCGCGTACGAAATGCTCGCCGGACAATTGCCATTCAGCGCACGTTCTCCGCAGCAGATGCTCGCTGCCCACGTGACGGAGATGCCGGAACCGCTGTCGAAGCGGCGGCCCGGTCTCAATCCGCTGCTCGTGGACGCCGTGATGCGTTGCCTCGAGAAACGGCCGGCTGACCGCTGGCAGAGTGCAGGCGACATGCTCGCTGCGCTCGAGCCGCTGGCGACGTCGAGCGGCGGCACCGTGCCGACAGTCGCGCGATTGGCGCCGGTGAGGAGTCGCAAACCGCTCGTGTGGATGGCGCTTGGCGCAGTGGCCACGATCACGGTGGTCATTCTTGCGGCATCGCGCCTTGGGGATAGCTCGTCGCCGTCACTGACCGTCGGTCGGTCGCGCCAGCTGACGACCGATGCGGGCATGCAGATCTTTCCGGCGATCTCGCCGGACGGCAAGCTCGTGGCGTACGCGGCCGGAAATTCGGTGCGGATGCGAATCTATGTACGACCGGTTGGCGGGGGCCGTACGATCACGGCCTCCGATGATTCGACCGCCGTGGAGAGCCAGCCGCGCTGGTCGCCAGACGGGTCGCAACTGCTCTTCCTCTCCCGGGGAGGTGTATCGCTCGC
>JBKJKH010000597.1:0-8152 GCA_046597595.1 Gemmatimonadaceae bacterium | reverse complement strand
GGGTTGAGTTCGATCACGGAGTTGATCGCGGGGCCACTCCGGTCGACGACCGCAATCCGTGAGAGGTACTGCTCGGCAATCGACCGTGCGGTGAGTGCGCCGGATCGCATGCCGGCTTGCAGGTCTGCGACGGTGAGTTCATCCAGGGCAAACGTCGCATGGCGCTCGACGGGTCGAACGAGCGACGCGTCAGCGACACGACTGATGATTGCGCTTCCGGCGAGGGTGAGGCTGGCCTGAAAAAGAGTGCGTCGGTCCATTGAATCAGGAGGTCAGGGAATAGGCTCGCTCAGGAACGTACGGATCTGGCCAGCTCGCAGGCAGGTATCCGCACCGTCAGTTTTCATCGCCAGCGAACTACTGACGCCGGCGCGCTACGCGGTGTCGGCGGGATCTCAGCATGGACAAAAGAATGCCGGCGAGGAACACACCGGACACGATTGCGGCCGTCCTCGCCAGCGAATCCCTGCCGGACTCGTACCAGGAATACGCGAGGAAACCGCTCGCGATCGCAAGAAAGGTGAAGATCAGCTGATGCACAGCTGCGTACAGCAGTGATGCGCTGTCGCGCAGTCCTTCAACGTGGATCTGCATCTGCCCGCGATTCATGCGCTCCAGCGCGCGATTCGCGAGATCGGGTAATGCGATGACCGACATTGCCATGTCGCGCGCCGCATCCTGCATCAGCGTCTTCCAGTCGCGGTCGCGGCCGAGCACGAACTCCTGGAGGTACGGACCCACTGTCTTGAGCGGGTTCATGGCGGGATCGATCTGCGTCGACAAACCGAGCAGCAGGAGGGACGCCCGCTCGAACACCACCCACTCCTTCGGCACCTGAAACGCGCGTGTGAGATCGCGGAACGACACGTCGAGCTTCTTCAGGTCCGCCAGCGCCTCGATCTTCGACTTGACGTCGACCTGGATGTCCTTGAGCGAAAAGGACTCGACTGTCATCTGCTCGAGAAAGCGGCGCTGGAAGTACGCAATGACCCGCTCCGCAACATCGTCGTCGCCAAGTGTACGGTCGCGCGAGAAGAAGCCCATCTGGCGCATCGCGGCCGAGATGACCTTTGCATCGCGCTTCATGACGCCGTCCCAGAACATCGGGACGCCCGCCTTCAGCCCTGGCGCCAGCTTGCCCACCGCCCCGAAATCCACGAAAACAATGCCGCCATCGTCACGGACGATGATGTTCCCCGGGTGCGGATCGGCGTGATAGATGCCGTCGACGAACACCATCTGGCAGTACGCCGTGAGGATCCGCTGCGCGAGTCCCGCCCGGTCGATGCCGCGTTTCTCGAGTTCCGGAAAGTTCGTGACCTTGATGCCGTCCACAAATTCCGTCGTCAGCACCCGCGTCGTGGAGAGCTCGGCGATGACCACCGGTACAGCGATTTCCGGATTGCCGGCAAAGTGCTCGGAGATCGTCGCGATGTAGCGCGCTTCCTGTGCGAAATCGAGTTCTTCGCCGATCATGTGCGAGATGTCGTCGTGGTACGACTCGAGTCCGCGAACACGCGTGAACAGCTGGATGATGGCGAGAATTCCGCGGAGCGCCTCGAGATCCAGCCGCGCGATCTCCTCGATATCGCGGTGCTGTACCTTGACCGCCACCTTCCGCCCGTCGTGCAGCGTGGCAACGTGCACCTGGGCCAGCGACGCGCTGGCGATGGGATCGGAATTGAATGCGGCGAACAGCTCCTCCGGTGGCTTGCCGAACTCCTGCATCAAGCGCGTTCGCACTTCGTCGAGCGGTCGCGGCGGAACGCGGTCCTGAAGCTGTTCGAGGTCCCTGCGGAAATCCTCCGGGAGGAAATTGGTCAGGATGGAAATCAGCTGGCCAACCTTGATGAACAGGCCCCCAAGCTCGAGGATCTGTCGCACGACGCGCTTTGACGTCTTCCGATGCTTGTCGGTAAGGCGCGCAGCGTAGAGTGAGGGCCCGAGCACAGGGCGCCACATCCGCAACCAGGCATACGACGCCAGGATGCGGATGGTGAACCAGTAGGCACGGGTCGAGCGCAGGCTTACGGTGGCCATGCCGAATCCTGCCGGGACAGCGCCGCTTAGGGAAGCGTCGTGCTGACTTGCTTCGCCGGCGGGGCCGCAAGATCGAGCGACGGATCACCGAAGATGTAGTGGTTGAACCAGAGCAGGTTGTGCGTCATCGCCGCACGCTGCGCCTTTGGCTTCGTAATGCCGTGGCCAAAGCCCTTGTATACGACCATTTCGACCGGTACGCCGCGATCTTCCAGCGCCTGGCGCAGTTGATAGGCGTTGGCGATCGGCACGCGCCGATCGAGCTCGCCATGCTGGATCAGCGTCGGGGTGCGCGCCGTCGTCATATACGAGACAGGTGAAGTCTTTCGATAGACCTCGGGGTCCGCGACGGGATCAGCGCCAAGATAGTTGATCGTGAAGGTCGTGATGTCCGTGTTGTAGTAGTACGTGGCCCAGTCGGAAATGCCGGCACCGACCGATATCGCGACGAAGCGATCGGACGTTGTCGTGAGAAACGCCGAGATGTACCCGCCCTGGCTCCAGCCCATGGATGCGACGCGTTTCGAATCGACCCAGCCCTTGGCGATGAGATAGTCCACACCGGAGAGAATGTCCCACGCGTCACCAACACCGAGATTCCGGATGTTGAGCATGCGGAACTTCTCCCCGTAGCCGGCGCTACCGCGGTAGTTGACCTTGAGCACGAGCGCGCCGCGGTTCACCCACAGATCCACCGGGTACGTGCGATGGTCGCCGCCGAAGAGCGCCGGGCGATCCGTACCTGTCGGCCCACCGTGAATCTTCACGAGGAGCGGATACTTCTTCGATGGGTCGAAGTCCGTGGGCTTGATCAGGACGCCTTCGATGGTCGCACCATCCTTGCTTGTCCACGACACGATTTCGCGTGTACCGACGTTCCAGTCACGGATCTGGGAGCTCAGGCTCGTCAGCACACGCGGCGACCATGATGCCTGGCTCGTCACCGCCACTTCGGGGAGTGCAGTGCTCGTGGAATGGATGAACGCCGCTCGACCGTCGCGCGTAATCGAGACGTCGCTCACCATGGCGCCGTCCGGACCCGATACTCGCGTGATGCGGTTTGTCGATGGCTCGACGCGAAACAGCTGGGAGGCGGAGCGCTGCGAGGCGTTGAACCAGATGCCGTTGGTCGTCCAGGCCAGCGGTGACGCGTTCTCGTCGAACGCATCGGTGACCGACCGGGGAGTACCGCCTTCCGACGCGACGATCGCGATGCGGCCGTTGGTCACTGCTGGTTTGCCCATCCGCGACGAGAATGCAATCCACTTTCCGTCAGGGGACCACACGGGATTGCCGTCGCTGCCCGGCTGGCCCACGATCCGCCGCGTCGAATCGCTCGCGAGCGTGATTGCATAGAGGTCCGAGGTTTCGCCCTGAATGAGATCGGGATTCCTGCGCGCGCTGAACGCGATCGTTGCACCATCCGGCGACCAGGCGATCTCATCGACCGTCATCGCCGTGCCGCGCGTGCGCGCGTTACCCGCCACAGGAGCGCGCATCGCCTGGGCCACGTCAAAGGTCCACAATTGCGCGTAGTCATAGTCCCGGCGCACGATCGTGAACTCACTCATCGATGCCGTGCGCTCCTTCGCGGCCGGCGTCAGTGCCGGGGCAGCAACAAACGCCATCGTGCGTCCATCGGGCGCCCACGCGTAGCGCTGCACTCCCTGATCGGACTGGCTGAGCTGCACCGCCTCGCCTCCATCGGGCCTGATCGCGTAGAGCTGCGGCTTGTCGGCTCGGGAGCTGACAAACGAGATCCAGCGTCCATCCGGCGACCAACCCGGCTGCGACACTCCCTTCTCGCCACGGGTGAGTTGACGCGGCTCGCCGCCATCAGCGCTTACCAGCCAGAGCTGCGAGACGAATTCGTCGCGCTGCCAATCTGTTTCGCTCGCGAGGAACGCAACCCACCGTCCGTCCGGCGAGATCTGCGGATTCGACGCCGAACGCAGCTCGAGCAACTGGTCGATGGTCGGAGTGCGCCGCCCCGGTTGCGCCGAAGCGCCCAGCGGGACGATCAGCAACAGCGTGAGTGCCACGCGCGCGAAAGTGGACATGGATCGCTCCTGAACGGGTGTCATTGCAGCGGATTGGACGGGGGCAGCCGCAGGAATCGCGCGGCATTGTTGTAAAAAATGTCGCGCGCGCCAATGCGGTGCATAGGTGACTCCCTCATTAGCTGCGAAAAAATGGTTGAAGAAAATCAGAACGCGCCTCCCAGCAGCACCGCGTTCGCGAAAAGCGGAAACAGGCCCCGCCAGAGATCACGGAAGTTTGGATCGCCGTTGAAGCCAATGATCCGTCCGCGCCCCACGCGCTCCGTCCAGAGATACGGAGAACCTGCCAGCCGCGCCGGCACTTCCGGCCAGAGATACCCGGCAAGCCGGAGACGGGCCTCCGGTGCAAAACGCACAACGGCTTCACCAGCCTTGATGTCGCGCGGCACCTGGTAAATACGGTCCGCGAAGACCATGACCGGCACTTCCCCACTACGCATGCCGGCGAGCAACGGCGACAGCGTGTCCACGTCGGTGCGGACGATCGCGCCAGGCACGTTCGCCCCAAGTGGCGCGCCACCCGCACTGTCTGCGCGCGTGCTGTCCCGACGCAGGCGCAGGCGGGACAGGCCGAGCCGCGCCGATGCCAGCCACGCCGTCGCTGCGTCGATGGTGACGA
This sequence comes from Gemmatimonadaceae bacterium, assembly GCA_046597595.1. Taxonomy (GTDB): domain Bacteria; phylum Gemmatimonadota; class Gemmatimonadetes; order Gemmatimonadales; family Gemmatimonadaceae; genus JBKJKH01. The sequence goes on along the minus strand of JBKJKH010000597.1, from coordinate 3,433 downwards.
GTACGCCCCCGTCCCTCACCCAGCGCGCCACCCGGACATCGCCATCCTCACCGAACGAGCCGGGCAGCCCGTTCGCTGACGGCACGATGAGCACGTCGAAGTCGCTCAGCGCACCACTCTGCACCGCACTCACGTCGATCGCCGTTGAGGGATACCGCATCCGCTGGTCGAGCGCGTACCATGCAAATCCGAAGGAATTGCCCTGCACGGGCGCGCCACCCAGCAGCGCGACCCGCGGTTGACGAACGGGAAGAACGCTGTTGCTGCCCAGGTCCGCGCCTTCGTCGACCATGGCTGACCCCAGTGCGACGACTCGTGCGCCTGAGCTCGCCGCGTGTCGGCGCACGATCTCGTGCACCCGTGAATTGTTCGCGAGTGTGCGCACGAGCCACGCGCCCTGCGGAAATTGCGCACTACCGCTCCGGAACGCGCGTTGCGCATACCACACCTTCACACTGTCTGCCAGAAGAGCCGAAACGAATCGGATCGTCGATTCGCTGCCAGGTTCGACGGCATACCCATAGGCTGCATTCGCCGGCGGGCCTGGTGCCACCACCGCTACAGGACTATCCGCGCCCGCAGGCAGGGTAGACGTCCACCACGCCCTGACACGGTACGCAAAGGGCAACGACCACGCAGTGACATCGTAGAAGCGACTGGGCTGGCCAGTACGCCGGCCTTCCAGTTCCTCTCGAATGAAACTGGAGTCGAGTTGTGCGTCCGGTTCGAGCAACGCCTTTGCCAGGCGACCCTGCGGCTGCGCGAAGTCGATGACATACGAACCTGCGCCAACACGCGCGCGTGAGGGTGCATTCGCGCCGTACAGATGTGCCAGTGCCAGCTCGGTGGACCCACTGAGCTGTTTCACCACAATACCGTTGGCGATGAGGCGCCGCGCCAGTGAGTCCGCCCGCCCATGCGCATCGCGCTCGATGATCACCGCGCGCATCGGGGCTCGCCCGCCGTCGCTGATAGCCGACTTGCGGAAGGCCATGTAATCCCGGACGCGTTCGCTGCGTCGCGCGGCAGAGGTGCGGAGCGTCGCCCACGCAGCGGTGTAATGATGCAAGGCTGCGTCGTGCAGCGTCATCACCGTTCCGTCACTCCGCATCACGGCGCCACCGGCACTCGATGCCTGTTCGTACGTCATGCCCACTGCGCCCGTGAGAATCGGCCAGGAGACGCCGTAGCCGGGGTAGAACTCATCGTACCCCTCGCGCCGGAAGTACGCCCAGCCGTTCCGGTCGAACGCCGCTGCATTGGACGCAGCGAAGATATCCCACCACTTCACGATGCTGGCTTCGACGTTCTTGTTCACCGGCGCCATGGGTGGCGCGAAGAAGTACGTTGCGTTGGAACCCATCTCGTGCAGGTCGACCGCAACATGCGGCCACCACGTGGTAAACGTCGACGCGCGCGCCCGAGACTCCGGATGCGACTGGATGAACCAGTCGCGATTCAGGTCAAAGTAGTAGTGACTTGTCCGTCCCCCCGGCCATGTGCCGGCATGAATCATCGCAGACGGATTCGTGGGAACGCCGAGGGCACCCAGACGACGCGCAACATCCTGGGCATGTCGCTCGTGCCCGTCGGGGTTCTGAACGGGATCCATCAGCACGACCGTGCTGTCGAGAATCATCTTCGTCTCGACGTCCTGCGCTGCGGCGAGTTGGTAGGCCAGTGCAAGCGCGGCTTCCGTCCCCGAGGCTTCGTTGCCGTGAATCGTGTAGCCAAGCCACACGATGGTCGGCGAAATGCGCGCGGTGGCTGCGGGCTCTCCCGTGGGCGCGTCCGGCGCGTTCGCCATCCACTGCGCACCCAGCCGGATCTGCGCCATCCGCTGCTGATTGGCTTCGCTCGTGAACACCGCCATCACGATCACGCGCCCTTCGAAGGTGCGCCCGAGGGTGTCGAGTCGCACGCGACGGCTCACGGTGGCGAGTCGCTCGAGATAGCGGATGATGTCGTGATGTTGCGTGAACCGTACGCCGATTTCATGACCGAGCACGGCCTGTGGCGTCGGGATGGCGGGATCGAACGACCCAGTCGGTGCAAACGCGTGCTGTGCGTTCGCGGCTGAACTCACCGCGCCTGCGATCGCCAGCAAGAAAACGAATCGCACTTCAGGAAACCTCGCGTAACGGGACTTTGCCTTCTGCCAACGTTTCATACTCCCCCTCAAACTGCGCCAGCCACGTGCGGAGCCGCGCTTCGATTGGTCCTGTCTCACCCGCCACGCCCGCGACGGCGAGCATGTGATCATCCTCGAACGTGTCGAGTTCGGCCTCGATCGGCATCGGCAGCGGAAGCTCACGACGGATGTGTGCAATGACCCGTATCGTGTCCGCCGGGCTGCGACGGCCGCTCGCGAGATCCCGGTGGACGAGATCGAGCACAGCGCGTACGGTCGACGGAAGCTCCGTCGCCGCAGCCATGCGCCGAAGCACATGCCGCATCGCCGACAGCTGGTCGGGAGGTGTGATGGAAAGGTCGACAAATGCGAGCGGCGCATCCGGGTCGGCGACAAGGACATGATCTGCCCACGCCACAACCGTCTCCCCTGTCACGAGCCCGAGCAGGAGCGCCGTCTGGTAAAATGTCGCATGCTTGCTGTACGATGTCACGTTGCCATGCGCGTCAGAGGTAGCTCAACCACCAGTCTTTTCGTGTCGCCTTCAGCCTTCCGAACCACCGGCACGGCCAATACATGAGTATCACAGCCAGCACCCACGCGGTATATACGCCCGGAAGACCCACGCCATACCATGCAGGGATCAGCTCGGGATTGTGCACCACCGGAATGCGCCTGAGCGTGCCTCCCTGCATGAACGCCAGGCATACTGCCATCGCGTGGATGAGGAAGATGTGCACGACATAGTAGAACATCGGAACCCGGCCATACACCGACAGCCATTCCGCCACCGATCCGCGCGCCCGCTCGAGCAGGGAGAGGGCAACGAGCGCCGGGCCGAGTGTCATCAGCAGGAAGTCGAGCGACGGCGGATACTTCAGGACGTTGAAGTAGGACGCCACCGTGAGCGCGCTGCTGCGCTGCGCGCTCCACGGCTGCGGATTCCCGTAGCCGTTCAGCGTGCGGAGCACGACAAAGGCAAAGGTAGCGCCCAGTCCCGCGACCAGGAGGAATTGCCGCCGCCGACTCTCTTCCCACTCGTAGACCGTGCCCAGGGAATAGCCGAGCGCCATCACCGCGAACCAGGGGATGATCGGGTAGGCGACGAGCAGGATGTCCGGGATGGCGAACCCAGGGACATGCAGGACGTGCCACAACGGGGCAAGAGCGCCTAACGACGCCGGAGTGATGCCGTCCAGGAGATTGTGCCCACCAATCGTCACGAGCGCGATGGCCGCGATCGCAGCGTTCGGGAGATGGATGAGCAGCGCCATGATCACCATGGACCATCCGAGCGCCCAG
>JBKJKH010000560.1:0-3950 GCA_046597595.1 Gemmatimonadaceae bacterium | reverse complement strand
CCGGCGGCCGCGACACGGTTGGACAGCAGTCGACACCTCGACGAGGAGCTTTATGATTCGCTTCACCCGCGCCGTACCTCTCGCGGCCCTTGGCACCGCCGTGCTCCTGAGCGCCGCCTGCAAGAAGACCCCGGAGACGGTGCCGACGCCGGCCGGCCCCGTGGTCATGGTCAACCAGGACAGCATCGACCGGGCGCGACGTGAGGCGGACGCCCGCGCGGAAGCTGCACGCGTGCAGGCCGAACGCGATCGCATGGCGCGCATGCGTGCCGACAGCATCGCGAACGCCGAGCGGATGATGCGCGACAACATGGCGTCCCTCACGAACACGCTGCTCGCGCACGTGCACTACAACTATGACCAGTCCGACATCATGGATCAGGACAAGGCGCAACTGGACCGCAAGGCGCAGATCATGGCGGCCAACACCGGGGTGCGGCTGCGCATCGCGGGGCATGCCGACGAGCGCGGTTCGGACGAGTACAACATGGCGCTGAGCCAGCGTCGTGCCGCGTCCGCCAAGCGATACCTCGAGTCGCGCGGAGTTTCCAGCGATCGGATCGAGATCATCAGCCTCGGCGAGGAGCGCCCGGTCTGCGAAGGCCACGAGGAGTCGTGCTGGGCGCAGAACCGCCGCGCGGAGTTCGAGATCATCACGGGTGGCGGCAATCTCATGATGCCGCGCTGACCGACATCGTACGCTGACTCGGTACATGAATTTTCGCAGGCTCGTCCGCAGCCTCGCCCCGGTCGCCTTTCTGGTGACCGGGGCCTGCTTCGCAACCCGGAGTGACGTCCGGGTGCTGCAAGGCGACCTGAATAACGTCCGGGCAGAAATCGCGCGGAACGACGCGGTGCAGGCCGCAGCGCTGCGCAGTCTCCTCGCGACGCTGACCGTGCTGAACGATTCGTTGCGCTCGGCAAGCACGCGGCTCGCGCGTTTTCAGGGCGATACCAAAAACGAGCTGTATGCGATCCGTCAGGACCTGATCACGATCCAGTCGCTCACCGGACAGACGCAAGAGCGACTCAACCGGATTCGCACGGAGATGGAGGAACGGAACCAGCAGGCCGCCAATGCCGTGCAGGGAGACAGCGCGTCGGCGGGACCGGGGCCGAGCCAGTTGCTGCAAATGGGAAAGGCGCAGCTGAACCGTGGCAGCTTCGGGACGGCGCGCACAGCCTTCCAGGAACTGCTGAGCCGGTATCCGACGTCTGATCTCGCGGCGGACGCCCAGTTCCAGATTGCCGAAAGCTTCCATTCGGAAGGGAACAGCAAGGGTGCGGATTCGGTATACCGCATCGTTGAGACTCAGTATCCTCAGGCCCCACAGGCGGCGACGGCGCTGTACAAGCGCGCACTCTCGCTCATCCGCGCCGGACAGGCGCGGGACGGGCGGGTTGCGCTCGAGCAGGTCGTCCAGAAGTATCCCCGGTCAGACGAAGCCGAGCTCGCCCGCAACCGCCTCAAGACACTCCGATAGCTCGCGTGTCGGAGGGCGTCGTGCCGGAAAAGAGGGACTCGGAGATGCCGTTCCTCGATCACCTCGAGGAACTTCGCTGGCGCATCCTGTGGTCGCTTCTCGCGCTCGTCGTCTGCGTGATCGTGGCCTTCGTGCTGCTCGTGCAGATCGATGTCATCGGCATTCTGGCGCGCCCCATCACGCCGTACCTCAACGGGCACAAACTGGTTTACACGCACCCTGGGGATTCCTTCCAGATCGTGCTGCAGGCAGCGGTATGGCTCGGCATCGTGCTCGCACTTCCCGTCATCGTGTATCAAGGCTGGAGCTTCGTGGCACCGGCACTGTTCGGGCACGAGCGCAGGGTGATCATCCCGATCTTCATCGGGGCAATCCTTCTGTTCATGGCGGGGACGTCGCTCGCGTATTTCGCAGTGCTGCCGATGGCGCTCAGCTTCCTCATGAGCTTCCAGACGGCGGCGTTGCAGCCGATGATCACAGCCTCGGAATACTTTGGCTTCGCGATCAGCATGGCCATCGCGTTCGGCCTTGCGTTCGAGTTGCCGATCGTCATTCTCGCGCTCGGCGCATTGGGTATCGTCTCCGCGAAGTTTCTCACGAAGTTTCGCCGGCACGCGCTGGTGGCGTGCGTGGTCCTCGGCGCCTTTCTGACGCCGGGTGACTTGATATGGACCACCGTGATGATGACGGGGCCGCTCTATCTGCTCTACGAGCTGAGCATCATTCTCGTGTTCATCATCGAGCGGAAGAAACGGAAAAAGCAGCTCCAGGAGGAGCGCGAGTCGGCAGGCGAGCTCCCATGATCGCGAGGCAGCTGCGGATTGCGCTGCTGTGGTCGATGGCGTTCGGCGGTCCGCTCTCAGCGCAGCAGCAGCCTCGCCGGCCAGCGCCACCCGCCGCGGCACGGCGTGACACCTCCGCGCGCGCGGACACGCTGCGCCGTGCCGGCACGGACTCGCTCGTGCGCCGCGACAGCGGGAATGTCCGTCCTGCCGGCGCCGACACCGTCCGGCGTGCCCTCGTGACGTTCGAGCCGCCGGACTCCGTGATGGCGGCACTCCTCGCGCGGCCGGGGTATGTCCCCACGCAATATCAGGGCGACACCGTCCATTTCGATGCGAAGCACCAGGCACTGATCCTGGCCGGGCGGCCCGCGGCGGTGCAGCGCGATCACACGCTGCTCGTGGGGCGCAACGTCATCTACAACGACGTGACGCAGGTCGTCGAGGCCATTGGTGACACCGTGGTCCTGCGTGATCCGCAGCGCAACGAGAGCGATCTCGTGGCGCCCGGTGGATCGATCAAGTACAGCATCCGCGACCAGCGCGGGGTGATCACGAATCTCAGCACGACCGTTGAGAATGGCGGGCAGCGCTGGATTGTGTTCGGGGAGCATGCCGCCGTCGTGACGGGGCGCGACTCGGTGCCGCCGCGCGCGGCAGCGGGAGACAGCGTCGCATCGAGCGATCGGCATACGGCGTTCTATGCCCGCGACGGCGCCATCACGAGTTGTGACGAGACATCACCGCACTATCATTTTCAGTCGAAGGAGATCAAGGTCGTCACGAACGGCATCCTCGTGGCGCGCCCGGCCATTCTCTACATCGCCGACGTCCCGGTGATGTGGCTGCCGTTCATCTTCCAGGATCTGCGGAAGGGTCGGCGGAGTGGCATCCTCACGCCGCGGTTCGGTCTCAGTGAACTCCTGCGCAACAGCCCCAGTTACCGGCGGACGCTGGAGAATTTCGGCTATTACTTCGCGGTCAGCGAGTATCTGGACGCGGCGGTCTCGATGGATTGGAGAAGTGGTGCGGCGGGGGCCGTCGATCCCGGCTGGATGCGGTTGAACGGCACGCTGCAGTATCGCTGGCTGGAGCGCTTTGTGGACGGGCGTGTGGGATTTTCCATGCATCAGCAGAGTGACGGGAGTTCGACCAAGCAATATTCGCTCGCGCACCGGCAGGATTTTTCGCAGCGCAGTCATCTCACCGCGAACCTCAACTACAGCACCAATACGAGCGTCCAGCGTCGCAGCACGATCGATCCACGCGCTGTGCTCGCGACCATCCACTCGCAGCTCAACTATCAGCAGGCGATCGGGAAGTTCAACATGAGCGTCGGCGGGTCGCAGCGGCAGTTCCCGGGACGCACCGAGGTGGATCGCGATTTTCCCAGCTTCAACCTTGCCTCGCAGCCGATTCAGGTGGGGGAGTGGCTGACGTGGACGCCGACGTTCACCGCGAGCAACTCGCGGAAGATGCGTATCGATACGCCGGGCGAGTTTACGTCGTCGTCCATCATCCGCTTCACGGAAGGTCCATCCGGCGTGGCGCGTGTCGACACCCTCCAGCGGCTCCGCGACGAGCGGTCCACGCAGATCGGTCTCCAGACGCCGGTCAAGATTTTCGGTTTCAACATTTCCGCCAGCGCGCGCTACGGCGACAATCTCCAGAACTATCCGGTGGG
>JBKJKH010000542.1:0-7235 GCA_046597595.1 Gemmatimonadaceae bacterium | reverse complement strand
GCTATGCCGTTCATCAGCCATACGCGCGGATTCTCACTCGCGAAATTCATCCCCGCCATCGTGGCCGCCTGCGCTTCGAGGATGTAGACGTCACCCTGCAAAGGGTAATAGCCGATCTGGCGGCCGATGAGCGAGGACAGCACCGCGTAGCTCTCAGCCATCGGCCGAAGCCTGATCGAGCGCTCGAGCAGCCGGCGTGCGTCCTTCACCATCGCCGGAATGCGGACGTTTGCCTGGGAGTCAGGCACGAGGTTCAGCCGGCGATACGCCGCGTAGCCCGCGTAATGCAAGAGTAGAGGGTCGTTAGGAAAACGCTTCAGTCCGCTGCCGATGTAGCGCCGGATGTCATCAAGACGAAGCGTGTCCCCTACTAACTGCGCCGCCTCGATCTCGCGGCGTGCGGAGTCAGCAATTTCCCGGGCAGCTGGCGCGCGTTGCGTCGCTGCAACACCAGGGGTCGCCATCACAGCGACGGCGAAAATGATTGGGCGAAGCATATTTTTTTGTGACGAGTGACTTGTCGTAACCCCGCAATCAACGCAACTGTCGGGCCCTGATAATCCCTCTACCTTATACCTGGCGTCCCGAATGCGCTACGTAGGAGCGGCTCCTATAGATTCGTGTACCCCGGTGAGAAAGAAAAGGGTAAAAATTGTTCCGCCGCGGTCGGAACGGGTCAGTTCGAGGGTCCCCCCGTGCGCTTCCGCAATCCGCCGGGCGATGGCCAGTCCCAACCCCGCCCCAGGGATATCGCTGCCGCGTGGACCCTCCCGGACCCTGAAAAACCGGTCGAAGACATGGGGTAGCGCCTCGGGGGCGATGCCGGGCCCCGAGTCGACGACCTCCAGGGCGTAGCGCCCCTCCCCCTCCTTTCCGCGCACCTTCACCGTACCGCCTGTCGGCGTGAACTTGATGGCGTTGTCGAGGAGGTTCAGCACCGCGCGCCGAAGCAGCCCGTTGTCACCCGCGAACGGAAGATCCTCGCTTCCCTCATAGCTGATCGTCACCCCCTTCCGCGCGGCGAGCGTGCGCACCGCACGGACGCACTCACCGGCCAGCTCGCCGAGGTAGATCTCCTCCGGCTGCACGAGGCGCTCGCCCGCATCTGATCGCGCGAGGAGGAAGAGATCCTCCACAATCCGCTGAAGACGCTCAGCCTCCGCGCGCATGGTCTCGAGCGCACTCTGCAGCTCCTCGCGCGAGCGGTTCGGCTGGGACAACGCGAGCTCCGCCTCGCCGGTGAGGATCGCCACTGGCGTCCGCAGCTCGTGCGAGGCGTCCGCGATGAACTGCCGCTGCTGGTCGAACGCACGGTCCAGACGAGCGAGGAGTTCGTTGAACACCAGCGCGAGCTGTCCCAGCTCATCTCTCTGTTTCGGCATCGGGAGTCGCTCGTGCAGCGTGGTCGCGCCGATGTGTGCCGCCCGTTCGGCCATCACTGTCACCGGCCTCAGGCTCTTTCGCGCCAGGAAGTATCCGCCCGCAGTCGCGAAGAGCAGGACGAGAGGCACGGCCGCGGCCAGCGCGAATTTCAGCTCGCGCAGGAGCTGATGCTGTGCCTGGAGCGAGTGCACGGCGCCGAGCACGACGTCCACTTTCCCGACGGGGCGCCGCACGACGACGACGCGAGCGGGGCCCGCAGGCGTCTCGACCGTTGAGTAGACCGGCGTCCCGTCACGTGCTCTCGCGAGTGCACCGTTCACCTGCGGCGATGTGATGGTATCCGTGCTCTCGCTGTCAGCCGACCAGCCCGCGAGCAGGCGCCCCGTCCCCTTCTCGAGTACGGCGACGGCGAGATCATGGAAACGGAACTCTTCGACGACGTGCGGAATGAACTGCCGGGGATCGCCCTGCTCTTCCGCCTCGAGATCGAGTGCCGCCGCAACGGCAACCACACCCTCCAGCAGCGACTCGTCTACTCGCGCCAGCGAGCTACGGGACACCAGCACGTACCCCGACGCCGAGAACGCGCCGAGGAAGAGCGCGAACACGCCAGCGTACCAGAGCGCGAGGCGCGCGCGGACCGAGACCATCACTCTGCCGGATCCACGGCGAGCCGGTAGCCGGCGCCGCGATGGGTGTGCAGCAAGCCAGCCTTCCCTTCAACATGCAGCTTCCGGCGCAAGCGGTTGACGTAGACCTCGAGGGCATTGGAGACGGGATCGTGGTTTTCGTCCCACACATGCTCGCTGAGCTCCGCACGGCTCACGACCTTGCCGGCGTGGCGCGCGAGGTACTCGAGCATCGTGTACTCCTTGCCGGTGAGCGCAATGGCGCGACCATCGCGCATCACCTGCTGGCTGCGGGTGTCTACGACGAGAGTTCCCACGCGCAGCTCGGGGGGCAGCAGCTCCGGCATGCGACGCAGCAGCGCACGGACCCGTGCATGGAGCTCATCGAGCGCAAACGGCTTGGTGAGGTAGTCGTCGCCGCCGGCATCGAGTCCCGCGACACGATCCGCGACGGCATCGCGCGCGGTGAGCATGAGAATCGGCGTCCGCATGCCGCGCCTGCGGAGTTCCTCGCTGACGTGCAGTCCGCTGCGCTTCGGCAGGCCGATGTCGAGCACGATGAGGTCGTAGGAGTTAACCGCTGCCTCGACGATCGCATCCTCCCCGTTGGCGGTGAGGTCCACCGCGAAGCCTTTCTCACGCAGGCTTCGCGCGACCATGTCGGCCAGCCGGGCATCGTCTTCCACCACAAGCACTCGCATGCAGCAATCTCCTGCTTCTGGCTCCGGACTGTAAGGCGCTGTTAAGGTCGCCGGCTCCATGTTCCCCTCTGTAAGCCAACCACTACTCCTACGGAGGACCTCATGTTGTACCGCACTATCCTGCGGGCAGTCGCCGCCAGCGCCCTTGCACTCTCGGCCGCTGGTGCCCAGCAGCTCACCGCAAGCAAGAAGATGGCGGCGCCGGCACCCGGCGTGGCCATCAAGGCCGACACCACTACCGCCGCGAAGCATTCGCGTCGCCACCACAAGGCGAAGAAATCCGTCTTGAAGACCGCCAAGCGTGACTCAGCTGCAACCGCTCCGGCAAGAAAGCCGTAGCGCTGCGCTCCGGATTGGGCGGGTCGCAGCCGCCCTTTCCGTTGCGGTCTGGATAGGCGCGCTGCTCGTGCTTCGGCACGAGCTGCGCACCTACCATTTTCACGCGCTGCGGTCGGCCGCGCAGGCACTTCCGCGCGTCTCGATCGCCCTCGCGCTGCTCGCGACAGCGACTGGATATGCCATCCTCCCGCTCTATGATTTCCTCGCCTTGCGTTATGCGGGCCATCCGCTACCGCTGCGGCGCACCTGGCTCGCGTCGTTCATCGCGTTCGCGCTGAGCCAGAACATGGGATTTGGCGCTATCACGGGCGCGAGCGTGCGGTATCGCTTCTGGTCGGGCTGGGGCGTCTCAGGTCCCGCCATCGCGCGCGGAGTGCTCTTCACCATTGCGACCTTCTGGCTCGGCGTGATCGCGCTCGGTGGTGTCACGCTCGTCGTCGTGCCGGTCGACGGGCTGCATCGCGCCGGCGGCTTGCTGCTGGTGCTGGTAGCCGTGGCGTATATCGCGTGGAGCGTTTTCGGCAGCGCGCTCACCTACCGCAACTGGACGATCTCGCCGCCTCGCCCCGCATACGCCGCCGGCCAGATCGTGGTGTCGTCGCTCGACTGGCTGCTCGCCGCGGGCGCGCTGTATGTGCTGCTCGCGTCGTCAGGACGTGTGCCCTTCGGCGTCTTCCTCGAGGCATTCCTGATCGCGCAGGTGATTGGCGTGGCGAGCCATGTTCCCGGTGGTCTCGGCGTGTTTGAATCGGGGATGCTGTTGCTGCTGAAGCCGTATATGGCGACGGACGCGCTGCTCCCCGCGCTCGCGGTGTACCGGGCGATCTATTACCTGCTGCCACTCAGCGCCGCACTCGCCTCGCTGGCGGCGCGCGAGATTCTGCACTGGCGTGAGCAGGTCCGGAGCACATTGCGCGCGGCCGGGCACTGGGTGACGTGGGGCGCGCCACATTTTCTGAGCGTGGGCACGTTCGCGGCAGGTGCCGTACTTCTGGTATCGGGTGCGACACCGGCACTGCACGGCCGCGTCCACTTCATCAACGCCTTCCTGCCTCTCGCGCTCATCGAGCTCTCCCACTTCGCGGGAAGCATCACGGGGATGGCGCTCGTGTTGCTCTCGCTCGGCCTTCGTCGCCGCCTTGACGCTGCGTTCCATCTCGCCGTGATCGCGCTGTGTGTGGGTATCGCGGCCTCGTTGCTCAAGGGCCTCGACTGGGAGGAGGCGCTGTTTCTGTGCATCGTGCTCGCGGCGATGCTGCCGGCGCGCGCGCAGTTCCATCGCAGGACGGCACTCATGAGCGAGCCGTTGACGCCGGGCTGGTCTGTCGCCGTTCTTGTCGTGCTCACGGGCACGCTGTGGCTCGGACTGTTTGCGTACCGGCATGTCAACTACTCGGTGGATCTCTGGTGGTGGTTCGCCGCGCACGCCGACGCGCCGCGCTTCCTGCGCGCGATGGTGGGTGTCATCGTGCTCGCTGTCGTCGTCGCCGTGCGGCACCTGCTCGGGCCATCCCGCCCGCTCGTCCAGGCCGCGTCGGTCGATGAAGTCGAGCGCGCGCGGGACGTCGCGCGCCAGACGACGTCCACCATCGCCAACCTCGCGCTGCTCGGGGACAAGGCGCTGCTTTTCGGCGACAACGACGACGCCTTCCTCATGTACGCGGTGCATGGACAGAGCTGGATTGCGCTGGGCGATCCGCAAGGCTCGTCTGAAGCCGCGCGGACGGAACTCGCCTGGCGCTTTCGCGAGCTCGCGGACCGTCACGGCGGGCGCCCGGTCTTCTATGAAGTCAGCGCGGCGTTGCTGCCGATGTACGTTGAGCTCGGCCTGACCCTCTTCAAGCTCGGCGAAGAAGCGCGCGTGCCACTCGACGGATTCTCGCTGGATGGCAATTCCCGGAAGTGGATGCGCCGCGTGCTGCGCGATGGCGAGCGCGCGGGGCTGACGTTCGCCATCGTCCCCCGGCACGAGGTGCGTGACATACTCCCCGAGCTGCGCGGCATTTCCGACGCGTGGCTCACCAGCAAGGCGACGAGAGAGAAAGGCTTTTCACTCGGCCGGTTTGATGATGATTACATCGCGAGCTTCCCGGCTGCGGTGGTCTGTCATGCTGGCGAGCGGGTCGCGTTCGCCAATCTCTGGAGTGCAGATACCCACGCGGAGATCGCGGTCGACCTGATGCGATATGCACCTACTGCGCCGGCAGGCGTCATCGACTTCCTCTTTGTGCAGCTCCTGCTCTGGGGCGCGCGCGAGCGGTATGCCTGGTTCAACCTCGGCATGGCGCCGCTCTCGGGCATGGATGCGCGCGCACTGGCGCCGCTCTGGAACCGCATAGGCGCCCTCGTGTTCAGGCACGGCGAGCATTTCTACAACTTCCAGGGGCTGCGTCGCTACAAGAACAAGTTTGATCCCGTCTGGGAATCCCGTTACCTCGCGGCTCCGGGCGTGCTGTCGCTGCCGCGTATTCTGCTCGACGTCACGAGTCTCGTCTCGGGCGGTGTCACTGGACTCGTACGGAAATAGATGATGATGGAACATGCTCGCCTGATCGCCTGTGCGTCTGCCCTCCTTGCCTGCAGTCCGGGCTCGAGCGCCAGTGCACAGCAGCTTGATGTGAAGGATCTCCCGCTCACGGAAGTCCCGTCACGAACGCGCGGCGGACACGTCCTCGCGTTCTTCCTCTCCGGCGATGGCGGCTGGGCTGCGTTGCCACGAGATATTTCCCGGGTGCTGGCAGACTCTGGGATCTCCGTCATCGGCCTCGACTCCCGCGCCTATCTCGACCACCGGCGGCAGCCCGACGAACTGGCGGCCGACAGCCGGCGCGTGCTCGAGAATTACATGAAGCGCTGGCGGAAGGACCGCATCATGCTCGTCGGCTATTCGCGCGGCGCCGAGTTCGTGCCCTTCATCGCGAATCGCCTTCGCGGGGAGTTGCGCGCGCGGATCGACCTGGCGGTCCTTATCGCGCCAGGCGAGCGAGCGAGCTTCGAATTTCACTGGGTGGACATCGTCCGCACCCGATCGCGTTCCACGGATACGGCAATCCTTCCCGAGATCCGGCAGATGCACGGAATACCAACCATCTGCATGTACGGTCGTGATGAAGTCGAATCCCTCTGCCGATCTGTGGATGCGAAGCGCGTGCAGGTGGTCGAACGTGCAGGCCAGCATCATCTCGACAAGGACTATGGCACGCTGGCCCAGATTATTCTTCAGGCTGCCGCTACGCTGCCGCAGCCGGCATCGGGCCAGCAGGGAGCGGTCGACGAGCGGTCCAGTCCACGCGCAGGGTTCATCCCTTCGACTGTGCGCGCACCGCAGAAATAGGGCGGTAGAGTGCAACGAGGCCCCGGCTGCGCACTGCAGCCGGGGCCTCGTCACTTGCTTTCAGGTGATCAGAACCCGCTGACGTTCAGCCGACCGCCGGTGACTGTCTTACCGGCCAGCGAGGCCGTCGGGACCGCGCTGCTGAGAATGGCGCTCTTGATCGCCGCGGCCGAAGAGCCCGCGTGGTATGCGGCATACAGCGCGGCCGCTCCGCTCACGTGCGGGGTTGCCATCGACGTGCCGCTGTAGCTCGCATAGCTCGAGATGACTTTGCCCTTCGAACTTGCGGGAACAGATGACCATATCCCGCTGCCGGGAGCGCCAATGTCGACCGTAGTCGCGCCGTAGTTCGAGAACGAACTGATGGCACCCGTGCTGGTGATCGAGGCAACGGTGATCACGTTGGCATTCGGATACTCAGCCGGATAGCAGGCGGTGCTCGTGTCGCAGTCGTAGGTGCTGTTGCCCGCCGCGGCGACGAAGAGAATTCCAGCCGCGTTGGCGCGCTCGATCGCATCCTGGAGGCCCTGCGAGAATCCGCCGCCGCCCCATGAGTTGCTGGTCGTCACGAGGTTGATGCCGTGGCGCGTCTTGAGGTCCGTGAAATAGTCCACCGCCTTGATCGCGTTTGCCGTCGTGCCGCCGTTGCGACCGAGGAACTTCGCGTCGAGCAGCTTGACGCTCCAGCACACGCCTGCGACTCCCTTGCCGTTGCCGCCGACACCGCCGATCGTGCCGGCGACGTGCGTGCCGTGGTCATCATTCACGCCGTCGAACACGGAGCTGTTGCCCCCAGCGAAGTCCCACCCGTAGACGTCGTCCACGTACCCGTTTGCATCGTCGTCGACG
>JBKJKH010000536.1:0-3557 GCA_046597595.1 Gemmatimonadaceae bacterium | reverse complement strand
CGAGTACATCGAACGTCTCGATGGCCTCGTTGCAGCCTCAGAGGGCAATGGGCCGACGCCCGACGATTTCACTCGTCAGGCGCGCGCGCTCCGCGGAAGCGCGACCATGGTCAAGCTGCCCGCGCTCGCCGAAGTCGCGAGTGGTCTCGAACGCGTGGGACGCGGCCTTGGCGACGGCGCTGTCACCTGGCAGCCAGCTGTGTCCGGCGCTGTCGTCGCCGCCATCGACGACCTCAAGATCCTGGTGCGGGCGGTGCGGACGTGGGGCGCCAAGGAGGACGCGCTCGCGAAGACGCGGTCGGCCGAGCTGGACGTGCTTGTCCCGGTGCGCGCGCCCGGAAGCGCCACTTCGGGTGGCGCCGGCCTCAGCTACCTCGCCGGCGAAACAGAGGAAGCAGCGGCTGCTGTCCGCGCGCTGCTCGCGGCGCCCGGCGAGTCGGCCGCTGTGTCCCGGCTACTTGCGCGCGTGCGCACCCTCCGGGGCGTTGCCTCATTGCGCGACGTACCACCGCTCGCTGAAGTGCTCGAGGCCGTCGAACGTGCGGCGCGGCCGCTCGAAGACGGCGCCAAATCGATAAGCGCGGGCGCAGCCGAACTCCTCGAGTCCGCGGCGATGCTCCTCAAGCGCGTGTCGGGTGAACTGGCGCGAAGCTCGCGTCCTGATCTCGCGGGCGACGACCTGACGCGCTTTGCGGCAGCCGCCGCCGCGCTCGAGGAGGACGCCGGAGAGGGCGAACAGGTCGTGCCGGTCGCGGAACTCTTCTTCAGCGACGCTGGTCCGCACATCGTCGAAACGGCACAAAATCCCCCGACAACTCCCGTCGATCGCTTCCGGCTCGAGGTCGTGAGCACTGCGGAACACCTGCGCCGGCTCGTCGCCGACGCGAGACGCGCGGAAGATCGTGCCACCCGTGACCGCCTTGGACGCGAGCTGCGCGCGTCAAGCCGGAACCTGCGCAACCTCGCGCACAGCTTCGGACAATCCGAAGTCGCGGCGTTCATGGATTCGCTCGGCGAAGGGCCCGCATTGCTTGAAGTGCGCGCCCTTGGCCTGCTCGAAACCGCCGCGACATTGCTCGCCGAGCGAAAGACGGATCCCGCCGCCCTCGCCCGTGCCCTTGGCGATCTCGCGAAGGGCACCGGCACCCCGCAACCGCGTGTCGCCGATGCCCCCCGGCCCATCGCCACCCAGACGCCGACGCCCACGGGACGCGACCTGCACGACATGCTCGCCTCCGGCATCGCCGGCATCGAGCAACTCGAAGATTCCCCGCTCAGCGAGCCCGCTACCATCGTGGACGACACCGTCGTTCCGATAGAATCGTTGCTCTATCGCGGGCGTGCGGCACTCGACCGCGCGCTCGAATTGCGCGAATCAATACGCACCAGCCTCAAGGGCGGCGAACCGGCGCGCGAGGAAATGGACGAGCTGCTCGACTTGCTCGAGCTCGTCGCAACCGAGTAGCTCATGCCCGGAGGATGGCGCGCAGCGCTCGGAATTCTGCTGAGTGTTGCGCTGCTCGTCGTCACATTGCGCGGTGTCGATCCGCGCGACGTCTGGGCGGTGCTGAGGGCGTCGGACTGGCGCCTGTTTCTCGCCGCAACAGTGGCGGCGACCCTGATATTTCCCCTGCGTGCTCGCCGCTGGCGCACGATTCTCCAGCCGGTCGCCCCCAACCTTCCGTTCGGTCCGCTGTGGCGCGCGACGGCAATCGGCATGGCGACCAACAACCTCCTTCCGGCCCGCATCGGTGAGCCGGCGCGGGCGTTTGCGCTGTCGCGCGAAACGTCGGTCGCCTTCACACCCGCGCTGGCCTCGCTGGTGGTGGATCGGCTCTTCGATGCGATCGTGCTGCTCGCCTTCCTCGCGATCGCGATCCTCCGCGCGCCCTTCGCGCCTGAGGCAACAGTCTTCGGCCAGCCGCTCAACCGCGTCGCGATCACCGCCGCGGTCGCCGCGATCGGCGCGATCGCTGCCGTGTATCTCCTGGTGTTCTTCCCCGACAAGGCGACGGCGCTCTGGTCGCGCATTGCCGGGCGGCTTGCTCCGCGCTTCGAACCAAAGGGACGAAGCCTCCTCGAGGCCTTCGCCTCCGGGCTCGGCGTGCTGCGCGAGCCCTCCCGTTTCATCGCCGTGCTCTGGTGGACAGTCCTCCACTGGTTGCTCAATGCGTTCGCGTTCTGGCTCGGTTTCAAGGCTGTGGGTATCGACGCGCCCTTCATGGCGGCGTTGTTTCTCCAGTCGCTGATCTCGATGGGTGTTGCCGTGCCGTCCTCTCCGGGATTCTTCGGCGTGTTCGAGATCATTGCGCGGGAAGGACTGGGCTTGTTTGGTGTGAAGCCGGAGCTTGCCGTGAGTTGGGGTATCGGCTTCCACATCCTCTCGTTCATTCCGATCACGCTGATGGGAGCGTTTTACGCGGCGCGGCTCGGGTTCGGCTTGCGCCGGATCGGTGGTGCGCTGCGGTGAGCAGCGCACGCGGCATGGTGGCTCGTGTCGCGGCACAGGCGAAGATCAACCTCGTGCTGCGCGTCCACGACCGGACACGCGATGGCTATCACGACCTCGAAACGGTGTTCGCCCGGCTCCATCTCGCCGACGGCATCACCGTGCGAATACAGGAGACGTCGCGATCGCTCGACGCAGCGGGGGTGGCAATGCCTTCCGACGGAATCGGGCCCGTTGAAAACAATCTCGCCTGGCGCGCGGCGACAGCCTTTGCGCAGCGAAGCGGGTGGCCACAGGGCTTCGCGATCGAGATCGACAAGCGAATTCCGGTAGGTGGTGGACTTGGCGGCGGAAGCGCCGATGCGGGTGCGGTGCTCCGCGCGCTGAATGCGCTCGCGCCAGATCCCGTGTCGAGCGTGGAGTTGATCGCCATCGCCGCATCGCTGGGTTCCGATGTGCCATTTCTCGCATCGGCGAGCGCCTTCGCGCTGGGCACTGGTCGCGGCGAGCAGTTGGTGCCCATTGTCCCGCTTCCGTCCCGCGAACTCCTGCTGTTGCACTTCCCCTTCGGCGTAGCAACCAGCGATGCGTATGGCTGGCTGGATCAATCGCGGGAGAGTCGCGCGCCGCAAGCGGGGGTGCCGCTGCATGCAGAGACCCTGACCAGCTGGAAGGACATCGCGGCGCTCGCGCGCAATGATTTTTCCGCGGTCGTCGCTGCGCGTTACGAGCCCGTGCGCGAAGCGCTCCTGGCGCTGGAAGGCGCGGCCGCGCGGGACGCGCTCGGTCCAGAAGGCTTTTCGCTCCTTTGCGGCTCCGGCGCCACTGTAGCAGCCGTCGGTGGCGAAACCGTGCGCGCTGAGTCGCTCGCTGTGCTGGTACCCGCAACGGTCGAGGCGCGCCGGATCACGACATCGACGGCGTCGCGAGTTGAGGAAGTGCTGGTGGTCGAGTAGCTTGCCCGTACGCGGAGCCACCCCTGGCGTGGTACGCACTCGTGACCCTGATGCCCCTTCGTCCAATGGCAGGACATCGGATTTTGGATCCGAGAATGGTGGTTCGAGCCCACCAGGGGCAATGCCCGTTGCCGCTGGTCTCCCAGGCAGGC